>JAJTZC010000017.1:0-26682 GCA_032906705.1 Nitrososphaerales archaeon | reverse complement strand
GGTCTAGATGGCAAGGCCTAGCGTCTTGGTGACTGGGGCGGGAGGCGTCGCTGGCGTCAACTTCGTCAGGGCCCTATCCGCATCAAAGAAGGGATACAGGGTGGTGGGAGCTGACCATAGCAAGTACTACATAGAGTTCCCCGACCTGGCCTCCAGATACCTCACCCCGAGGCACGACTCGCCCGACTTCGTTCGGAAGGTCTCAACTATCGCCAAGAAGGAGAAGGTCGGCTTCATCCACCCCCAGCCCTCAACCGAGGCGCTCGTCCTCGCCGAGAAGAGGAGAGAGCTCCCCGCGCCGGTTTTCCTCCCCGACGCGAAAGTGATGAAGGTCGGACAGGACAAACTGGTCTCTCAGAGGTGGCTCGCCTCGGCCTCGGTTCCCGTCGCCCACACTGTCGCGCTCACAGACTCCGCCTCCGTAGACGCCGCCTTCTCGAAGTTCGAGCCGCCGGTATGGCTTCGGGCGAGGCACGGCGCGGGAGGAAGGCTCAGCCTCCAATGCGCCTCGAAAGAAGAGGCCAGGCACTGGGTCGGTCTGTGGAAGGCCAAGGGTGTCCCGGTCACTGAGCTGATCATGCAGGAGCTGCTTCCAGGGAGGAACATAGCATGGGATAGCATATGGAGGAAAGGGCACCTGGTCACCTCCTACTGCAGGGAGAGGCTCGAATACCCCTTCAAACACGTCTCACCGTCGGGCATAACGGGGACACCTTCCGTGGCGAGGACGCTCCATGACCGCAAAATCAACAAGCTCGCGGAAAAGGCCGTGCGGGCAATCGCCAAGAGTCCGGACGGCGTCTTCTCAGTCGACCTCAAGGACAATTCGGACGGCGAGCCGTGCGTCACAGAGGTCGATTCCGGCAAGTTCCACACCACCATGCCCCTGTGGGGATACGTGGCTCTCCGACATTTCGGGCTGCCCTGGTACTCGAACCTGGCTGACCTCTATGTCAGGCTCGGAATGGGCGAAGAGCCCCCCGCCGACGCGCCGAGGCAAGACCTCCTCCCCGCGGGATACTACATGATACGGAACATAGACTCGGGCGTTCTCCTTTGGAGGGAGGATGGATGGAAGGAGAGAGTTCTCTGAAACCGAGTGATTACGAGTACTTCATCTTCGACCTGGACGGCACCCTGTTCAACATCCCAATCGACTGGGTGGCTGTCAGGGACGAGCTTGAGGCCCTCGTGCGCGAACCGATTGAAGGGACGCCTCTGTTCCTTAAGATTCAGCAGGTCATCTCGGCCAAACCAGCACTAAAGGAGAGTATCTTCTCGCTTGTGGAGTCGCACGAACTGAAGGCAGTGGCCGCCGCGAAGCCGATGCCAGGCGCCTCGGACCTTCTCTACTCCCTGTTCGAGGTTTCGAAGATCGCTCTCGTGACTTTGCAGGGCAGAAGGGCATGCGACGAGGTTCTTCGCCGTCATAAGCTGGCGGACCTGTTCGAGGCGGTCGTAACCAGGGAAGACTCCTTGGACCGCGCCTTGCAGCTCGAGGCCGCTCTCAACCGCCTCAGGGTGCGCCCGAAGGCCGCCCTCTTCACGGGTGACCGGCTGAACGACGTTGCGTGCGCGCGGAAGGTTGGCGTCCCGGTCGCACTGGTAGGAAGGGATGGTGCGGACGATCCCAAACCTGACTACAGCTTCCCGAGCCTGCTGGAACTCAAGGCGTCCCTCGCCTGAGCGTCCCAGTTTCGGCAATCAATCTCCCTTGAAGACTGCTGTTCGCGGCAGCTACGCAGTTCACCCGCTGTCCAAGGTCAAGCGAGGTGTCGAGTTCCCCGCCAGTTTCCGAAGTTACCACGGCCCCCGCTTCTGTCGCGATGAGGTACGCGCCTGCAAGGTCGGTCACTCTCATCCTATTTCTCAAGTCAACGAATGCATCCACAACACCCTCAGCCACGAAGCAGAGCTCGAGCGCGTTGGCTCCGAAGTGAACCTGCCGACGAACTTTGGAGATGAGTGGCGACAACCCGCGGACCGTCTCCAGCGTGGCCTTGGAGACGTCGATTGCCAAGACCGAGTCGGAAAGTTCTTTGGCGGAGGATGGGCCTATCGTTTCGCCGTTCTTCCTCGCGCCTCGCCCCCTTTCAGCATAATAGACGTCGCCGTTGACCAGGTTCCTTACGAGCGCGTACTTGGCGTCGCGCAGACTTCGCCCTTCAACCACGCAGATGGAAGTGCAGTAGAAAGGGATCCCCCGGCTGAAGTTAGACGAACCGTCAAGCGGGTCAACTACGGCAACGTACCGCGAACCTCCCTCTCCCAGCTCACCAGCCTCTTCGCTCAGGATCCGGAGAGCACCCGCTGAAGAGAGGACCTTCACTACTTCGCGCTCGGCGTCCCTGTCAGCGACCAGAGTTACGTCGCCCGATGCCCCTGTCCCGACCACCCTTGCCCGCACAGACGCCGGGAGACAGGAGTCAGCGACCCTCTGCACCTGCTGGGACGCCTCTGTCAGCAGCGTCTCCCATTCTGTCAATGCGACATCAACGCTAACCCAGCCTGTTGCGCCTGAGCACCGCCTCAACCGAGGAGAGCGTGGCTTTCAGGTCCGAGTCAGTATAGACTGTTTCTACTTTCTCCTGCCCCAACCTCTCGTGCAAATCCATGATTGCCTTGTAGTATCCCGTCCTGAAGAACTCGTCCAGGTTTTTCTCCCTCTCGTTCTTCCTGAGCTGCCTTTCTCCGATTGTCTGCGGTCGCGCTTTCAAGAGGATGTACAGGTCGGGCTGCATGCGGTCCTCTGAGAGGATTCTCTTGGACATCTCGAGCATTGAGGGGTAGGCCTCACTCTTCCCCATGTCATACCTTATTCTGGCGTACGCGAGGTCTGAGAGCAGGTACCCTTCAGAGACAATGTTGCGCGTGTCCCGGTACTTCGAGATCAAAGAACTGTAGACCATCGTCGCGCCGATCAGGCTGTAGTCCGCGAACGTGTCGGCCCTGTCGGCAACAGGCACGTCCCTCGGCACAACGTGGGCAGACTCCGGGAGCCGTAGCCATCCGTTCCTCTCCAGTCCCTTGGCCATCGTGGTCTTCCCCGTTCCCGAGAAACCTTCGAGTACGACGAAGACCAATCCGCGACGCTGACCGGCCTCTTGTAATTATACCCTATCGTAAGCGTTGGGCCCTACGGTAGGGAAAAGAACGCAGGGGTGTTGAAGACCAAGAGGTAGACGACGTAGGCGAGGTAGCCCAAGCCGAGGTAGGCTACCGTCGGGACTCCGTAGGTGACCTCAACCGTCGAGCCTTCGACCGGCTGGGCCGCGACTTGCTCGCGGGCTACGTTGACGTCTCCATCGACCTCCGTCCGCGTGCCCTGCGCTATCACGGCCTTTGGAATCCAGCGCTGCTCCTTGAGGAACTGGCTGATGGGTATCGTCAGCGTGCCTCTGGCGTTTCCCGTGGCGAACTCGTAGGCGATGTGTGTCAACGCTACCACGGCCGCCCCGAACAGGGCCGGGATGGGGGACGGCGGGTAAGGATCGGCGGCTATCAACGCAAAGGCAATCCCGTCCGCCTGCCCGATGTACCCCAACAGCGTGAACACGAGCGCTATCGCACCGACGAGCGCAATCTTGACTGCAAGGAACTCGACCCCGGGGTAGGAGTACACGACCGCGAATCCAGCACCCGCAAGTGCTGGAAGCCACACCAAGTCCGAGACAGACCTTTCCCTAACGTCCTGGTATGAGGCGACAAGAAACGAGGCGCAGATGAGTATCTGCGAGTACACGCCACCTCACGGACTCGGAGCGGCTTATAAGCAGCGCAGACTTTGGTTCCGTGAAAGAGACGGAGAGGGTAATCCTTCTTGTCTCAAGGCTCATGCCTGTCGGGCCTCCGCCGAGAGTCGCTGCATTCTTCGAACCGAAGCTGGCAGGGGCGATGCTCCTCGTCACGCCTAACATTTTCGCGAGGTTCGTGATAGCCCTCATCTGCCTCGGAGCCGCGGGCGAACTCGTCGCAGCGGCAAACGCAACCGGGCCATTGCTATTCTCTGCCCTAGGGGGATTCTCATTGCTGCAGGCGTGTCCCTTCCTCTTGGTAGCCTACAGGTCCCAGGCTCGGCGGCGGTCAGTCGAGGGGGAACTCCCCTTCGTGGCCATACTGTTATACATCCTCTCCCATCAATCGTTCGCCAACCTGCCAGACGCGTTCAAGAAGTTGGGGCAGCTTGGTCCGAAGGTCTTCCCGGCCTTCTACAATGAGGCCCAGGAGCTGGGGAGGAATCTGGCATACTCAAGCGGAACAGAGCTTGGCACGGTCGAGCGGACATTCCGCCTGCACCCCAGCAGGCACTTGAGAGAGCTTATTCACGGCTATGAAACCACACTCCTCACGGGTCGGGACGTTCATGCGTTCGTCGGCGAGGAGGCTGACCGGCTCCTGGCAGTGCAGGAGGACAGGTGGCGAGCGTTCTCGGGCGAGCTCTCGTCCATGACCGAGGTATCTTTCATCTTCCTTTCCATCTTTCCAGTCGGAATCCAGATGGTGGCCGGTGCGCTCTCTGGTGGCCGAAACTCGGCCCTCCTCGGAATCTCCTCGCTTGCCCTTTCGTTGGTGGCGGGGGCTTTACTCTTGTGGATGGACGGATCACAGCCAATCTCGCGAGACAGCCCTTACCCAGGCCTCAACTTGACGGCCCTTCTGTCAGCTGGTGGGGCAGTCCTCCTGCTCTGCTACCTGGGTTTCTTCAGCTCGCTGGACGCCGCCGGGATTCTGCTCGGGTTCTCCGTCCTCTATTTCGTCCGGTCCGAGGCATTCTTCAGGAGGCTCAGGGCCGGCGAGGAGGAGGTCGCGGGGATGCTCCACGACCTGTCAGAGCTGACTCGTGCCGGGGTCGAGCTTCCGCCCGCACTCTCCCACCTCCTTGAAGACTCGGACAGGATTCCCTCACTGCGCGAGACCCTATCGACATTTGCGAGGCTCCTTTCGCTGGGACAGACGCCCGTTGCCGCGCAGAGGACGATCACTCACCCTTCTTGGCTCGTCAGGGTCTCCTTCGCACTGCTCGCGGTCTCATACGAAACGGGAGGGGGTTTCGAACAGCTTGACCGCCTGTCTTCGTCGTTCAGGCGGGTCTCCGATTCGAGAAGGTCAGTGAGGTCCTCTGTCCTGCCGTTCGCGGCTCTGGGTGTCGTGGTCCCGGCCCTTTCGGCTGCCTCATTCTGGTTCCTTCGGAGCATGCAGGCCCTGAGCCCGGGATTCCAACTATTCTCGCTGGGCGGGAACCTCGCGGGAGCCGCCGTGTCGATTCTCACTTGCACGCTGCTGACTGGGCTGCTTGTCTCCAAGGCGTACTCGCTTTCCGTCAAGAGTGCTGTAGGCCTCCCCCCGCTTCTGGCGTCAGCGCTAATCTCACTCGCCGTCTTTGGGAGTCCGTAGGTAGTTGGCGATTAAATATCCTGAACGCCTTTCGATACCGTGACAGCAAGGGGGGCGATCAGCCCGTTCATTGCTACAGTGGTGCTCGTCGCGATCACTCTGGCTCTTGGTGGCTTGCTGTACAACCAGTTCTCACAGGTCATATCTGCAGAGGTCAGAAATCCCTCCATGGCCTTGGCAGATTTCAACGTGGGCGGAGACAGGCAGACAGTCGTGGTTGACCTCAAGAACGATGGCAACGTCCAGTACACCGTGTCCAAGGTTCTCTTCGACTATCAATCGATCGAGGAGCGGTTCGTGGTCGGCGGGGGCAACGCGAACGGGAGCGTCATCGCCGGCTCCCCCACGCTAACACCCGGCGCTTCGCTCACCATCAAGTTCACGATAACCGGGGTCACCCTGCCGAACTTCACTCCGTTCACCCTGACAGTTGTCTCGGACCAGGTTGCCCGCGCCTTCACAGTCCAAGGTTAGCGGCTGTGGCAGAGCAATCCCGGAGGCTCCGAGGTCGTTGACTTCCAGGCCGGCCATCGGCGAGGTAATCGGGTCTCTCTCGACCCTCGCGATCACCATGGCACTGCTGGGAGGAGTCTCGACGATCGCCCTGCTCTCCGTCCACAATTCAGCCGCACTGGTCGAAAACTCAGCACGACAGCAGCAGGCCGAGATAGGTATCTTGGTTGAGATAGTCGGCACACAGACGAATAGCTCCGGCACTTACGTCTGGATTTGCGACTACGGATGGGCGAGCGCGCCCGTACAGTCAGTCACATTCGGGACCAGGGCACTTGGGTGGTCCTCCACCTGCGTCGGGGACTGGTCGGGTTCGATGTGCGTCGTGGCCGTGTCGCCGGTCTCGAACGGGCTGCTGACTCTGGTGATAGGCGGGAGGTCGGTTGAAGCGTCAGTATGAGCTCGCCGCCAGGAATCGAGCGGCCCACTCTGAGCTCGACGTGATTCCATTCGACCCGCCCAAGGAAGGCAGGGTCCTGTCGAACTACCTCGTGGAGTATGAGCTCCAAGCCAAGAGCGGCCTGCCCTACATGGGGAGGTTCGCGGTTTACATCTATGAGTCTGCTGGAAAGTGGCTGTATTTCGTTAAGGAGCCCTACCTAGAACCCCGCCTAAGCTCGGCGGTCTCGAGCGCTGTCGCAACCCTCTCGAGCTGGCTCGCGCCTTCCTCGGTTGTCGAGCTCGACCCCATCGGCTACCTCGTGGCGGAAATGGAGAGAGCAGGGCTGATGGCAAACATCGGAGTCGAGGAGTTGAAGGCTGCCACCCACTACCTGGCCAGGGATATCCTGGGCTATTGGATTCTGGACCCTCTGCTCAGGGACCCGGAAATTGAGGACGTGTCATGCGACGGCGTGGGCAGACCAGTCAAGGTGTGGCACAGAAGGTTGAACGCCACCGGCTGGCTCGAGACAAACGTCTCCTTCCCGGACCGGGATGTGATGGACTCCGTCGTTTCTAGGTTGGTCCATCGGTCCGGAAGGTCCATCTCAGCCTATTCCCCCATTGTCGACTCGGTCCTCCCCGAGGGGTTCAGGCTGGCGGCCACTTGGGGGCAGGAGGTGACGAGCCTCGGGAGCTCTTTCAGCATAAGGAAGCAGCGGGCCGAACCGTTCACCCTCTCCGAGCTGATAAAGTCGGGGAGCTTCAGCGCGCAACTCGCCGCCCATCTCTGGATGATGCTCGATCTGAAGGGCTTCGTGGTCATATCCGGTGTCACCGCATCCGGAAAGACGACTCTGCTCAACTCGTTCGCGACAGTGCTGAACCCTGCATGGAAAATAGTCTCCATCGAGGATACGAGGGAGATACGTCTCCCTCACACTGGCTGGAAGCCCCTGCATACGAGGACCATCCAGGGGGGCCTGAGCATCACCTTGTTCGACCTGGTCAAGCTCAGTCTCAGGGAAAGGCCAGATTTCGTGATACTCGGCGAGGCAAGGGGCCAGGAGGTCCAGGCCCTCTTCCAGAGCGCCGCTGCCGGAACGGGCTGCATCACGACATTCCACTCCCCAAACGCTGAATCGATGGCCGCCCGGCTGACCCAGCCGCCTCTCTCAGTCTCCCCTTCGCTGCTGGAACTGATCGACGCGGCGGTCTTCATGGTGAGAGACCCCGAAACGGGAAGGAGGCGGGTCAGCCAGGTTGTCGAAATGACGTCCAAGGGTCCTGAGGTGCTGTTCTCTAGGTCGGACGAGGGCCAGGAAGGAAACGCAGCCGAGTCGCGAAAGCTCGGGGAGAGGGCCACCGCCTACGGGTTCTCGCCAAGGAAACTCTCGGCAGAACTCCAAAGGAGGACGGACTTCCTGACATCCGCCGTAGGGCGCGGGGTCGCAACCTACGCGTCGCTGGCGAGGGAGCTGCGGCTATTTTACGGCTCGTCCAGCCTGACCCTCTGATGCTCGAATATCGCGCGTACTCTCTCCAGTGTGTCCGCGTCAGAGGGGGACTTGTCGTCCCTGACCCTTTTGATCCTCGGGAACCGGAGCGCGAAACCGCTGTCGTGCCTCTCGCTGCGCTGTATGCTGTCGAAGGCGACCTCAAGCACGACCTCGGGTTTCACGGTCCTCCAGTACCCGTTGTCCTTCAGTGTTATCTTCTTGAGTCGCTCGGTCATGCGGTCGATCTCTTCATCCGTCAGACCGGAGTAGGCCTTGCCTATCGTCCTGAGGTGTTCCCCATCCCTCACGGCGAAAGTGTAGTCGCTTATCACTCCCGCCCTCTTGCCGTGCCCGTACTCCGCGGCCACGATCACAGCGTCAATTGTGTCGAGCTCCTCCTTCAGCTTCGCCCATCCGAGGCCTCTCTTCCCCATCGTGTAAGCGCTTTCGGGGTCCTTGACGACCAGCCCCTCGTAACCGAGGTCCCTGCTCTTCCTGAACTGTCGTTCAATCTCAGCCGCACTCGTCGCCGGGGTCCTCTCCGCCCGTGAGAACTCCGAGCCCGCTAGCAGACCCGCGAGCTTCTTTGCCCTCTCCCCAAGCTCTGCCTCATACAGCTCTTTTCCGTCCAGTAGGAGGAGGTCGAAGGCAAAGTATGTCACTGGCGCGTTCCTTGCCGCCTCCTCGAAACCCTCCATCCGCCGCAGCCGTCTCTGCAGCAGCTGGAAAGGAAGTGGCCTCCCATCGCGGAAGGGTACAATCTCCCCGTCCATCACGAAGTCATGGCCTATCTTCCTCGCTGCGCCGGCGACCTCGGGGAAGCTAGAAGTGATCTCCTCGAGTCTGCGCGAGTAGATCCTTACCTCGTCCCCCCGCTTGTGAACCTGGGCCCTGACCCCGTCGTACTTGAATTCCGCGTAGACTTCCTTTCCGAATCTTTCCTCTACCTCCTGGGCCGTGGCCAGCGGCTCGGCCAGCATGAAGTTCACCGGCCGGAATGGAACCATCTTCAAGATACCCAATTCCCGCCTGGCCGCAGCCCCCGCGAGCGACCCGGCATCCCCGAGGAGGAGGTGGGCCCTCGCCACCTCGCCCTCTGGCAGCCCGTACGCCTTCGCCACCGCCTCCTCGAGCAGGCCGCCGACCAACCCGGTCCTCATCTCGCCTGTGAGTATCTTGACGATGTACTTCCCTTCTAGGGGAGTGGCCCGCAGGAGAAGTGACTTGACCGCTCCGCGCCTTGCAAGGGCGGATCCCTTTCCCTTGGCCAAGCGCATCTTCTCGAATGCTGCCTCAAGGTCGGAGATCTTGAGCTGCTCCTGGAAGAGGCTCGTCTCGGACTTGCGTCCAAGAAGCTCCTCGGCCACTTCGCCCAGGTCGCCGTGCTTCAGGTAAACCTTCGACGTTTCTTCCCTCGTAACGTTGCAAATCTCCTGAATCACTTCAAGCAGGGTGGAATAGCCCACCTGTACTTCGTTCCTGCTCCCCCTCGTTGAAGGCCTGCCCGTGGCAAGCCTTGCCGCCGACTCTGCGTCTTCCGGCCCTAGCTTTGAAAGCAGACTGGCCAGCGCCTCCACCTTGGACTTCTTGCTGCTGGTCGCTCTCACGGTCTCGAGGGCAGTCGCGAGGGCAGAGAAGCTCGTGCTTTCTTTCATGACGCGATCTGAATCGCCATCACGTAAGCTGGCTCTCCGTCCTTGTAGTATGCTTCAAGCCTGCCCGTCGTCTTATACCCGAGCTTCTGATAGAGCCTTGTCGCTTCCGTGTTCGACACCCGGACCTCCAAGTAGCACTCGTTCGCTGATTTCTTGCGCATCTCCTCCTGCGCCAGCCCGATGAGCCTGCTGCCTATCCCCTTACCCCGGTGCTCTTCAAGGACTGCGACCGACACGATGTGCCCCTTCCGTGCGAGCCCGAGGCGCCGCAGGTGCGAGAAGCCGTATTCTATCCTGCACATGATGTATCCGACCACGTCCCCGTTCAGCTCCGCCACGAGGAAGGTCTCGGGGAACTCCCCGAGGATTTCGTTGTAGAAGTATTCCGAGTAGTGCTCGGGAAGCGTGCGAGCGTTGATGCTGATGACAGATTGGACGTCATCTTTGTCGCAGTGCCTAATCCCATACTCGCCGATTCTGCCCACGACGGCCTTCTGCAAGCTCGCGCCTCTGGGACCGTGGATGGGTTAAGTCTTGCCCCGAAATTCGAAACGCCTTATTATCGGCAATCGAAAAGGGCAATCCACTCGTTGTCGGCCCTGCCCTCGGATGTCGATTCTCTCGTCAGGTCGAGCTTCAAGGTGACGGACACCTTCCAGCTGGCCGACGGGGAGGTCGAGTACAAGGTAGAGTATGAGGCTGGCTCGAAGGCCGCCTTCAAGACGCTGTACGCAGGGTTGCTCCCAAAAGGCTTCACTCCGTGGCTCACGGGCACCAAGAACCAAACCGCCCTGGTGATCAGGAAGCGGCAACCGCCTCGACCGGCGGTCTCAAGGGTCCCTATCCTAATGGCCCTCCTGACTTTGGCGTCGGTCGTGGCCTTCGGCCTGCTCGAAAGGTCGGTCTACGCCAAGTTCGCACCCGAGATACCCGACTACGTGGTTGTCATATCTTACTCCACGAGCATACTCGCGATTCTCGCCGCCCACGAGCTCGGGCACAGGTATGTGGCAGACAGAGAGCATCTCGCATCCCCGACGCCGTATCTCATCCCAGGGATCCCGGACTTAACGGCCGGCCTGCCCTCCCTAGGAATCGTCTCGCTTCAGAGGGAGCCAGCGGTGAACAGGGACGCCGTCTTCGACCTCTCGATTGCGGGACCGCTGGCCGCCTTCGCGGTCACAGCTGTGCTGTACTTCGTGAGCGGATTCGCTTCGGTGCAGTCTTCCGTCCCTCTCGCCGGGAACCAGGTCGTGAACGCGTACGTGTCCGTGAGCCAGGTCAACCCGAGCGTGATCCAGATGGCGATCGATTCTGCATTGTCAGGTTTCGCTCCTGCCGTTGCCCAGGGATACTTCAGACTCTCCCCGGTGAACGACGCGGCTGCGATTGGGTTCCTGCTGACCTTCCTGAACCTCTTGCCCATGACATTCTTCGACGGTGGGTACATGGCCGCGTCGGTCTTCGGAAGCAGGGGCGTCAGGCTGATCACTTACCTCAGCGTCTTGGGCCTCGTGACCATAGACACACCGACCTACTGGGTGCCAGCGATAATCGTGCTGCTGATAGCGAGCAGGCAACCAAGAGGCCTAGTGCTAGACGAGGTTTCGGGGGCCCGACCCTCGAAGAGGCTGGTGCTCCTGCTCGCCATCCTTCTGGCTTTCCTGTGCCTTCCGCTCCCCCAGAACTTTGCCACCTTTCCCTTAGGCTGAAGAGATTCTGCATTCTGCGGCCCGGGTCACGACGTTCACCTTGGATGTCCTGCCCGCGCGGCTCAGCAGCCGCCCCAGGGCTTCCCCAGAGCCTTTCGCAGTGGTGAACCCCAGCTTGGACTTTGCGTAGAGCTCGGGAAGCCCAGACAGGAGCAAGACGCTGTAGTCCTCCTTCAGCTGGCGTAGGTAGTGGACTTCCTCCAGGCCGGGCACGTGCTTCTCCCTCCTCTTGTCGCCCTCTCCCCCGATTCTCCCTGTGACCATCATCTCGAGCGCGCGGGACCCCAGCCCTTCTGAACACTCGGCGAGGAGCATTATGACTCCTGCCTTCCTGACGCAGGGGAGCGCTCCCCATAGAGACCTCAAAGCGCTCGAGAGAGTGTCATCGTACCCGCTCCCTCCGGCCCCGACGATCAGCGCTTTGGTAGGAACGACCGAGGTGCTGAAGAAACCATTCTTTATCGCATCGAAGGGAGCGTCCTCCAAGGCCGAGCGAACCTTGCCTGACCGGGGTATCACGGTGACGAAACTCGCATCAGGAATCTTCGAAGCGAGTTCGTCAATCGCTTCGTAGGCGCCGGTCCTCTCAAACGGTGTCGGCTCCATGTCCTTCCTGCCTTGGGAGGCAGCCTCTGCCGAGCCAGCGACCCAGTTCAAGCACGCAGAAACCCTGGCATCTACCATGCCGAAGAACGGGTCGGGCCTAGCCGATCCCACGAACAGCTTCTCACCTTCACTGGTCAGATGTTCCCCGAATTGCGCGCCGCCCGCTGGCGGAACTGCTCTGTCGACCCTCCCCTTGAGTTGCGGCAACGCGAGTTCGACCTTCTTCGGATTCTGCCCGTACACTTTCGGATTGTCGGTACTCGGGGTCGCAGGAATCAACTCGCGAAGGAGCTCCATGGTAGTGGGTGCTGTGTCGCAAACGAAGAGCCCGGTCGCGCGCCTGACCTTCTCGGTGAGCCTTTCTGTTTCGCTGCTGCTCTTCTCGGGTTGGGGGTCAACTACAGTACCCGAATTCTCGGCCTGCAAGGAAACCAGGGTCTCAACCTCTCCATATGGAATCCAGACTTCTGGCAAGCGTCAGGTCCGTTCCCAAGTTATTTTATAAGTTCGAATCCGAGGCGTTAACTCATGGCCTGGAAGAAGAGGCGGACTCAGCTCCGTTCGCTCGCGGAGGGCCTCCTCAAGGCGGGCGCCCTGCAGTTCGGCCCTTTCACGCTCCCCGACGGAAGGGACAGCTCCTACTACGTCAACCTCCGGGGAGTTTCGAGCTATCCGGGCCTCTACAGGCTGATCGTTGACTCGATGGAGGGACTCATTTCCAAGGCTCCGAAGGTGGACGCACTCTGCGCCGTTCCCGGTTCCAGCTTTGCCATCGCGGCTCCGCTGGCCCTCGCGAAGGGGAAACCGATGATCTACACACGGATTGGAAAGCAGGTGAACGACAGGGTCGTCGAGGGCGAGGTCAGGCCCAACTGGAAGGTGGCCATAGTCAACGACCTGCTGGCCTCAGGAAAGACCATCCTGTCCGCCGCCCAAGCTGTCGAGCAGGAAGGGGCAGAGGTGACCTACGCGGCCGTCGTGCTAGACAGGCTGGAAGGAGCGAGGGAACGGCTCAGCAAGAAAGGGATAGGCCTCCACGCGCTGACGGACATCCTGGAACTCTCAGACACCTTGTTCTCCATGGAACTGATCAGCGGAGCGAACCTGAAATCCATCACAAGAGCGGTGGGTACGCCTAGTAGACCATGAGACTCTTTTCTTCAAGAGTCACATGCAAGTTGTTGACCGCCCTGTAGACCTCGCTTTCCTTCTTCGCTCCCGTGCAGACGAGCTTCCCCGATGCGAAGAGGAGGATCACCGTCTTCGGGTCGGCCATCCTGTGGATGAGGCCGGGGAACTGCTCCGGCTCGTACATCGACTTTGGCAGTGTCTTGGCCGCCTCTTCGAGGTGGACCTTCCCGCCAAGGCTCGCCGAGGCGACTATGTTCTGGATCTCTACCTCTGCGTCGTGCTTTATCGGAATCTTCCTCTCCCTCAGCCTCTTGACAACCTGCTCTACCGCCTTCCTCGCTTGTTCCTCTGACTTTGCTCCCGTGCAGACCATCTTCCCGGAGCTGAAGATCAGAGTCGCGGTCTTCGGATTCTTGAGCCTGAAGACGAGGCCGGGGAACTGGTCAGGATGATACTCGACGTCGACGAAGTTCTTTGTTATCTGGTTGAGGTCAACTGTCTGGTTCACCGATGCGGACGCGACTACGTTCTCGATGCTAACGATAGCCTTGGTTTGGGGCATTCAGGACGAGGCGAAATCAAGTTCCTATATAAACGGTATTTAAGGCGAAGACACTGGAGCTGACTCGGGCTCCCCCTTCCGACGAGCCGCCACCTCTCCGTAGACAAGAATCGCTATCAAGAGAGCTGCGAAGATGTAGTTCGCGTCGTACGGCAAGAAGGCGAGCTTCTCCAAGTACGGGACGACGAAGACGACTGTGCCCTCCACGCACGAGGGCGTCACGGGCCCAGCAGCGATGCCAGCCTGCTGGTCCGTCGCGAAGTTGTTGTCTCCCTTTGTGATGAATCCCCCTCCCCCTTCGCTGACAACCCTGTGGATGACCGATGCCCCGGTCGTCGAGCAAGGCGGGTTGTAGACAATGATTGTGCCGACGTTTATGGAGCTCACGGGAGTGTTCCTGACGACCACGAGGTCGCCTTCTTCGAGGGTGGGGTACATGCTCGTCCCGGTCACCTTGCGGGTGTACACTAATGTGAAGAACGCGAAGGAACCCACGAGGAGGGCCAGGACCAGCAAGTAGGCCGCTGCGTGGAGAACCGGCCTCAAATTCGCTTGAGGTCCCCTGGTCAGGGTGTTAAAGATTAGCGAAGCGTTAATCTGGCTCCCCGTCCGAGTCGATGTGAATGAACCTAAGGGGCGTCTTGGAAGTCGCGGGAACAAACATGATCCTCATCCTGTTCTTGTACTGGGTGATATTCGATCAAGCTGAGAGAATCGCCTACGCCTCTCGTCAGGGTCTTGCCTTCCAGATACTCCATTCTGTCTTGATTCAGACGTCTGCCCTCTTCAGCCCGTCCGGTCCACTCCGGAGTCCCCCCGCCCTGGACTGGGTGCAGTTGATCGTGATTGCAATCGTGGGTCTTGACGCCCTCGTCGCCTACGGTGCGCTGGCGCGAAGGCGAAGGGCCCGTACTCCCGCACCCTGAGAGCGAGCCTCACTTGTGGCCTCCTCCTCTATCGCCTTCCTTTTTTCAGTGTAGCGGAAGTAGTAGAAGGCGAGCGCCGCTGCAATGGACGCGAAGACGCCCTCGTTCACGTAAACACGAAGGACGTAGAAGAGCGACCAAGTCGCCCTGATCCCGATTGCGAAGGCAGTTCTGTTGGTCGAGGCAATGAAGATTGAGTATGCTTCCGTAACTGGTGCGGTCACCGAGACACGGACTGGGGCGCCTGTGAAGTTCGAGAGCACCAATAGGGCGGGCCCAGTAGGGTTGAGGTCGCCGCCAGCCGAGGGGAAGAGCGAGAAGGTGAGGCTGTTGGGAAGATAACCCTGGATCGCGACGACGATCTCGCTCCCCGCAGGGACAGGGGGTATCACGTATCCGCTGAAGGTATAATCCGACCCGCCATATGGGGAGACGGGTCCCTGCTGCAGCGCAGTCTGCTGGGTCCTGATCTCGGGCAGGATCAAGCACATGGCCGTGAACGCAACGGCTGCAACTGTTATTCCGAGCGCGGCCCTTGAGCGGTACCGCCGGACCATGCCATCATCCGCTGTTGGGTCGTCGTAAAAACGCGTCGGTGCGATTAGGAAACTGTATGTGGATGCGGCACTGGTAATAATGCATATTAAGATGAAAGCGGCATAACGATTCCTGTGGGGAGCCTACTAACCTACATCGCGCGTAGGATTCTCTTCATGGTTCCGGTGTTCCTCGCGGTATCGATACTCACCTTCGTGATGACGAACGCTGCGGGCAATCCAATCGACTTGATCAGGATAGGCATCAAGAACCTGACGACCGCACAGCTCAAGTCCCTGCAAGACTACTACCACGTCAACGACCCGATTTTCGTCCGTTACTTCTATTGGCTTGCCGACTTTGTGCAGGGCAACTTGGGGACCTCCCTGCTCGGTGGGAGTGTCGCCCAGAAGGTCGTCCCGTGGATCGCAACGACGTTGGAGCTCCAACTTACCTCGCTCTTCCTGGCGCTCGGGATAGGCGTACCAATCGGGGTATTCTCGGCCAAGCATCAGTACTCGAAATCCGACGTGACCGTCACCACAACCGCTATCTTCGGCGTCTCCATGCCTACCTTCTGGCTGGGAATAATGGGAGTCCTCGTGTTCTCGTTCTACATTCACTGGCTTCCAGCGTCCGGTGCAGTCTCGGGCTATCCGCCTTATTGGTGGGGCAGCATCTACTCGGACCTCCTGGCTCACGCTCTCTTGCCTATCGCGGTGCTTACATTCGTGTCGCTCGCAACGGTTGTCAGGCTTGTCAGAGCAAACATGCTAGAGGTGAACCGCCAAGACTACATCCTCGCCGCGAAGGCGAGCGGGCTCAAGAGCAGGACGATCACGTACAAGTACGCCTTGAAGAATGCAATCACCCCGCTGATTACCATTGTCGGACTTTCCTTCGGGCTTTCGCTAGGGGGCGCACCGGCGCTCGAGACGACATTCAGCTGGCCGGGCCTCGGTTATGCTTTCGTTAATGCCGCCACGGTCCTTGATCTGCCTGTAGTCCAAGGCATCACGATGATAATCACGCTCATTGTACTCATAGCGAACCTTGGAACGGACCTATTCTACGCCTATCTTGACCCAAGGGTGAGGCTGAGCTGAAGGAACCGAGCCGGGACTCGCAGGAGAAGCGGAGGGACGATGTCCACACGACCCAAAAGAGGGCTGCTGGGCAGTGGGCAGTGGCATTCCGGAGGTTCCGTAGGAACAAGTCCGGCCTCGCAGGCCTTGCCATAGTTGCATTCTTCTTCTTCATAGCAATATTCGGCTACCTATTCGCGCCGTACCCCGCAAGGAGCTTCCAGTGCCTCTACCAAGGATGCACCGACGTACCACCCTTCACGAATTGGGCCCACCCGCTTGGCACAGAGAATTCTGGAATCGACGTCTATAGCGAGATACTTCATGGCACGCCGAACGACCTCTATGTCGGAATCGTTGCGACAGTGATTGCGGTTGCAATCGGTATCGTCATAGGTGCGCTGGCGGGGTACAGGAGGGGACCCTCCGGGGCCCTTCTGCTCGGATTCACGCAGATGTTCCTCGTTCTCCCACTTCTCATAATAATACTTCTCTTCGCAAGGATATTCATCCTCGCGGTCGCGAGCGGCCTGGGACTGACATTGATCATGCTGATTCTCGGATTCTTTGGATGGCCGACGATCGCACTAGTGGCGAGAGGTGAGATTCTAAGAATAAGGGAATTGGAGTTCGTTCAGGCATCGAAGGCGCTTGGAGCGAGCGGCAGGAGAATCCTCTTCAGGCACATTGTGCCGAACATGCTCTCCCCAATCATAGTTCTTGCAAGCCTGTTGGTCGCGGGGAACATACTGACCGAGGTAGTCGTCAGTTTCCTAGGTTTCGGTGACCCGAACACCTCGACCTGGGGACTGATACTCGAGGAAGGGTTCGGATATGTGCGGACGGACTGGTGGATTTCGCTCTTTCCGGGATTGGCCGTGGTTTTCTGCGTCTTGGGGTTCAACCTGTTCGGAGACGGCCTCTCCGACGCGCTGAATCCAAGGCTGAGGGAGTAACAGGACGTGCCTAACGAGATACTCAGGGTAGAAGACCTTCACACCTACTTCTTCACGGAGGCGGGAGTGGTGAAGGCAGTGGACGGAGTATCGTTCTCACTCAACGAGAAGGAGCCGCTCGGCCTGGTGGGCGAATCCGGTTCGGGGAAATCTGTCACTGCCCAGTCAATACTCGGGATAGTCCCGAGGCCCGGGAAGGTCCTATCAGGTAAGATCCTGCTGAAAGGTGATGACCTCCTTCAGAAGAGGGAGAGCGAGATGCAGAAACTCCGCGGGAGGGCGATGGGCGTGGTATTCCAGGACCCGAACTCCTCCCTGAACCCACTCTTCTCCATTGGGAGGCAGCTGACGGACGTCATCAAGATACACTTCAGCGTCACGAAAGACCAGGCCTTCGAGAAGGCTGTTGGGCTGCTGAAGCTGGTCAGAATCTCCGAGCCAGAGGCGAGAATGGCCCAGTTCCCTCATGAGCTGAGCGGTGGGATGCGTCAGAGGGTGGCAATAGCGCGCGCTCTCGCCGGGGAACCGGAGATTCTCATCGCCGACGAGCCAACGACCAACCTGGACGTCACCATCCAGGCCCAGGTGCTCGAGCTCCTGAAGACGTTGCAGAAGGAGCTGGACATGTCTCTCATCATGATCACCCACGATATGGGCATCATAGCCGAGATGACCCAGAAGGTTGTGGTGCTTTACGCAGGCCGCGTTGCTGAGACTGCGTCGACTGGCGAGCTCTTCGAGTCTCCCAAACACCCATACACCTCGGCGCTGCTGCGGGCCGTCCCCCGTCTCGACAGGAAGCAGTCGCTCGTTTCGATTCCTGGCAACATACCTAACCTGATACAGCCTCCGTCCGGCTGCAGGTTCCATCCGAGGTGCAGCTACATGACAGACGTCTGCGGAGAGAAGATACCCCCGCTCGAGAGCATAGGAGGAGGGAGACAGGTCTCCTGCCACCACTGGAAGGAGTTGAATCTCGAGAAGGAGCTGATGGGCTAGTTGGCTGAACCGCTGGTTACGATTGAGAACCTTGTCAAATACTTCCCGGTCTACGAGAGAGGGATTCTTCTCAGGAAGAAGATCGGCGATGTCCACGCCGTGGACGACGTTACCTTGAAAATCGGGAAGGGAGAAACTCTGGGCCTGGTGGGCGAGAGCGGATGCGGGAAGACGACGACCGGGAAGGTCCTTCTGGACTTGGAGCCGCCGGATTCCGGCAAAGTCTTCTTTGAGGGCAAGGATGTCTACGAAACCTTCAGCAAGGGGACGGAAGAAGAGAGACGATACCTCCGAAGGAACATGCAGATGGTCTTCCAGAATCCCTACGGGTCCTTGGACCCGAGGATGACAGTCTTCGACATCATATCCGAGCCGTTCATCATTCACAGGAACATCCCCAGGTCCGAGTGGTCGGACAGGGTATACAAACTGCTGAGGATGGTCGGCCTGGAAGAGTATCACGCCGAGCGCTACCCGCACGAGTTCTCAGGCGGGCAGAGGCAAAGGATCTCCGTGGCGCGCGCTCTTGCCACAGACCCGAAGTTCATTGTAGCGGACGAACCCGTCTCCTCGCTCGATGTCTCCGTCAGAGCCCAGGTGCTCAACTTACTGGAGGAGCTTCAAAGGACAATGGGGATTTCGTTCCTCTACATATCGCACGACCTGAGCTCCGTCAGGCAGATCAGCCAACACGTCGCCGTCATGTATCTGGGGGAGATCTTCGAGTCTGCGCCCACCGACAGGATCTTCGAGAAGCCGCTGAACCCATACAGCATAGCCCTTCTTTCCGCCGTGCCCGTTCCCGACCCAGCGAGGAAGATCAACAGGATAATTCTGCCTGGGGACGTCCCGAGCCCAGTCAACCCGCCGGGCGGATGTCGCTTCCATCCGAGGTGTCCTTATGCCACGGACGTCTGCAAGACCACCAAGCCTGCGCTCCGCGAGTTGGAGCCCGACCACTGGGTGGCCTGCCACCACGCAGAGAAGTTCCTCTAGCGCCCTCGTGAAGTGGTAATCGGCACGCGTGAAGTGGTAATAATGATTATATACGCTGAAGTGACCATTTACGCCGAAAACAATGCGCTCTTCTACTATTGAAGAGACAGCTACAGGTGCAGTTTTAGCATTTATCGGCTTCATGCTTATCTTCTCAGCCTTCCCGGCCCCGGTCGCTGCGCAGGGAACTTCGACTCTTTTCTCAATCACAGTGGTCGCCCCCACATCCAACCCTCTGAGGAGGCAGTGGGCAGCGATCATAGTGAACAACTATCAGTCAGTGGGCATCGACGCCAAGCTAATCTACGTAAGCTTCGGGACCATGGCCAGCCTTTCGTTCGCTTGCTCCGCGAGCAATTGCGGAAAGCTGTATAGTCAGGGCGGCTTCGACGAGATATTCGTCGGCTTCGGCGGAGGTACTCCATTGCCAGACTTTGGCACCCAGAACGTCGTGACCTACAGAAGCGCGACTCCAGCCGACTTGGCCCCGATAGGGGGCAACTTCAACTTCTACAAGAACTCGACCTACAACGCGCTCGCGTTGCAGTACAGTAGCGACTTCAACGCGACGGACAGGTCTGTGCTCGCACAGAAGATGGTCAGGATAGTGGGTCAGGACAGGCCGGACCTGGTCATCTACTACCCTGTCGACACCTATGGGCTAGCGAACTACATCAGCCCTTGGGGCAACAAGAATCCCGAGAGTTCTGCCACTAACACCAACGACTTCCAGCACTGGCAGTTGACTGGTGGGCAAACGGTGTTGAACATCGCCCAGACGGGCGACTTCCAGTCAGTGAACCAGATAGACACGGCGGCTTCGAACATCTACTACGCCACCTACCTCTACCACCCTGTCAGCGCTGCCCTCGAAGAGCTCGACGGCAGGTCGTTGAACTACTTCAATGCGCTTGCGACATCCATCACCTCCAGTTCGGACCACCTGACTTGGACCGTGGCCTTCAGGGCGCACAACTTCCAGGACGGTGTGCCCGTGACTGCCGACGACTATGTCTTCTCGACCTTGGCTGGTCTGAGGAATGACGTAGGTTACGTCGGTGAAGGAACGCTCCAGGGACTGCTCGGCCTGAACGTTCAGCTCACCTTCCTGAACGGCACTTCCGACTACGTCACGAACGGTACTTACTCCCATGGAACGGCTCCCGCAGGATTCACCGCGAATTCGGTCTGGACCGCCGTTACACCAACCTCATTCAAGTTCACTCTGCCAACGACCTACTTGTTCACCGACCCGGTCCTAACGGGCGGTAGCGCCGTACCAATGCACATCTTCGAGCAATACAAGGCCAGCACATGGGCAACGAGCTTCCTGAGCACGCTGCAGAACACGCCCACCAAGGTGACGTGGAACGCCGCTAGGTATGGAGGCAACGGCAGTTACGCCTACGTGTACGGCCCGATCGGCGACGGAGCATACCTCTACAGGGGTTGGGACAATGTGGCGCAGACAGGAACGCTCGTGAAGTGGTCAGGATACTGGAACGCCACGGGCCTCCAGAACCTGGGGCAGTTCAACATTCAGACCATCCACGCCACGCACATAATCAACAAGGATCAGGCGCTAGGCGCCTTCAACACGGGAACCATCAACTTCCTTGACTCCAACTACGTGCTCAACCCACAGGACTTTGCAGTCCTCCAGGCAAATAGCGGATACGCCACTCAGAGGTCCAGCCCATCGGCTGGTTGGCAAGAAACCTCTCTGAACATGGTCAGCCCGGTTTGGGGCACGGGGACTGCCACACCGCTAGGCCAGCAGACCCCGGCCAAGGCAGCCTTCGCCGCGAGGGCGGTGCGAAATGCGATGAGTCACCTCATTCCTAGGCAGTATATCATCACCAACCTGCTTCAGGGCATTGGTTCAATCGGCGTAACCCAGTTCTGTACTTGCTTTGCCTTCGCGTACCCGAAGGACGTCCAGCCAGACACGTTCGACCCGACGCTGGCAAAGAGCTTGCTAGCGCAGGCCGGATACAGTACTGGCGTCTCTGCGGGCGGTGGAGGCGTGATCAACATTCCAGCTCCCCCGACCATTTCTACGACTTGCGTCTCCACTAGTGGTGGCGGCGGTGGTGCTTCGAGCACTACCGTGAATGTGCCATCGTTCATCTTGGGCAACACACTCTCCTCAACAGGTACCTTCGCAGTCGTCCCGACGAAGGGCACTGGAAGCGGAGGGTTCTATGCGGTCCTGCTGCAGAGCACAACTGGAACGCTGACCAAGCAAGGCAACCTGGCTAATGCGACCGCGGTCGCTCTGACTACAACAACGGACGGAGGGTACTACAACTTGGTGTACACTCCGACGGTGACGGGCAAAATCTGGTACCAGGTACAATTCACAGGAGTCCCGCTGAGCGGTCCAATCGGAACGGTGACGGTATCGTCTCCTTCCCTCCCGCTCGGTTACATCCCTCCAGCAGCTCCATCGAACGGCAATCCTGTGAGGAACATAACAGCCTCACAGTTCAGCCAAATTACCCCATTGAACGTTGGCTCGCTCGGTGATGTATTCACCGCGCTGACGACGTCCATCAACAATGGGCTCGCCAGCGTGTCGTCCTCGACGGCCGCATCGATTAACGCCGCGCTTTGCACCTTCGGGACTCAGACCAACGGGGCTCTGAGCAGCCTGAAGAACTCCACGCAGACGGCGCTGAACGGCCTCCAGTCAAGCTCGGCTTCCAAGACCGACCTACAAAACGCACAGACGACTCTGGGCAACCAGATCACGACCGTCAACAACAGTGTCTCAAGCCTTTCAACAGTCTCCTACGCTGCACTCGCTGTAGCAATAGTATTGGGCCTCATAGCAATCGCGCTTTCGATGAGAAAGCCGAAAGCCTGAGGTCCTCCCTTTTTTAATAGAGCGCGAACGCCAGTATCAAGGCCTCTAGAAAGAGCAGCACCCCAGTCAAGGTGTACTTTGCCGCTGAGAACTGGGCCCTCTTTCGTTCCTCCGCTGGGGTGTAGGCGTCCTCGCCTGGCGAGTCTCTTCCAAGTAGCAACATGACTTGTCTCATCGTGAATCTGGCTGAACCGGCAGTACTGATATCCATCGCGCCTCCGATGATCATGAGCGCGGTTGCTTCAATCAGGAGTACGAAACCGTAGGCCGATACGAAGGGCGCGGCCATAAGGAGGACAGGCAGAATTGAAATCGCTGCTCCAATAGCGCTGAAGACCACCGCTTCCCTCGCCGTCGTTGACAGCAGGTTGGCGAGCCAGTGCAAACGTACCCTCAACCCGTTCAAGCTTTATAAAACGTCCGCAGGGTTCGGGCGGGAATCCGTGCACAGGAAGAGAAAGCAGGGAAGACGGATGCTGTCCATCTCCTTCATTGTGACCTTCGTGGCGCTCGTCAGCGTCTATGCGGTCTTCTACATCTCGGTCATCACGCCGCAGATAACCGTTGCACATCTGCCATCGAGTATTCCAGCATACTCATCCTTCTGGGCCAAGTACGTGCCTTCAGACGCCGTGCAGTTTGGTTTCCAGAACTACACAAAGATCCGGCTTCTCAATTCCACCTTTCCCTTCCAGACCACCTTGCTCCAGATTGTCAGACCCGTGGACGTCATCAAGACTCCGGACGTGAACTACTTCCTGACCATCATCTTCGGAAGCCCGAACGTCACCATAGACTTTGCTTTCCTCAACACCCAGTCGTACCTCAGCTTCCAAGCCCCGCTTCAACAGGCGGTGGGCTTCGGCGAACAAGTCGGAAACGCGACCCTCTACAGCGTGGCTGACAACGCAAACGGGAAGCTCGTTCTGGGCTGGCTAGCCCTGGTCCCAGGAGACCAAGCGGTGGCCTTTGCTGCGGGGGCAGCGGACGCAAAGCAGGCCATCTCTTTGTCGCTGCGGAGCGCCGCAAGTCCGGCCTCGCTCTCCATCCTTTCGCGGACTGAAATAGGCCAGTCGCTCTTTATTGTCGGAGGGGTCGCGGACCACCTCGGCGTGGGCGGACAGAACTTCCCCGGCGTGGTGAGGAGCGGCCTCATGACATTCACCTCGGTCGATTCGAGGGGGCCCTTCTTGTACGTCACCAACGTGATTGCATACGCCAACTCGACCGCCGCTCTGGCCCACTACTCTGACGTCAAGCACGCCTACCTAGGCGCCCAGAAGTTTGTTGTCTACGACTCCTTCGTCATGGCTCAGGAGGAAGACGGCCTGAACAAGCTCGTCGGGGACTACAGACTCGTGCTGTAGGCTCGCGGAAAGCATTTTAGAGACCCCACCGCCTCCGTTCAGACACGAGGGTTGCAGCCAAGCTCCAACAGCACCGATTTTGTGAATTCGAGCAACGTCCGTTTGAAGCTCCTTGTACACCTGATAACGGGACCAAAGTCGCCCAGCCAGCTCGCAACGATCGAGAAGAAGCACGTGAGTCACGTGAGCAGGGCCCTGGCGGAGCTGCGGACCAGGGGACTGGTCGAGTACGCGGCCAGCGGCTCACGGGAAAGGTACTACAAAGTCACCAACGAAGGCTATGCTGTTCTGATCGCGATCACACGCGTTATGAAGTAGCCTCCTGGCATCAGGTCCGCTTATAGCCCCAGCACTGTTGCAAGTGCGGAAAGATATGCCCGACCTCCTGTCGATACTCATCAAGAAGGCGGGCTCGAAGGAAGCGGCGACCCGATTGCTCTACAAGAATCGCGAGTTGCTCGGGATTGACTGCGAGCCGAGCGACCCAGGGCTTGTGGCGCTTAGCCTATGTTCTCTGGGGGTTCCTCCCAGATCGGTCTCCCTTCTCTTGAGCTGGCAGGAATTCGAAGCATTCAGCGCCAACTTGATCAGGTCATCGGGCTACCAGGTGAGGCAGGACGTCCGCCTCAGAAAACCGAAAGCACAGATTGACTTGGCTGCCTTCGGGACATCTGCAATACTCTCAGTGGACTGCAAACATTGGAAGAGGGATGCCCCGCCTTCCACTCTGGCAAAGCTGGCAACCGACCAACTGAGGAGGAGCGCGTTGCTTAGACAGACTCTGTCCGACCGCCGGCCAATCTTGTCCGCGATTCTTACTTTGACAGAGCAGACAGAGAGGTTTGTCGACGGCGTCGCTGTCGTTTCGCTCTACACCTTGCGTGACTTCCTCCGTTCAGTCGAGGAGTACAAGGACCTCCTAACCGAGTGTTGATCAGGCCGCGAACTCGTTAAAAAGGCAGGAGTCGTTCTCTTCCGACCGTGGCGAAGGTTGTCCTGTGCGGGCTCGGCGCCATCGGCGTGGAGATTCTGAAGCATCTTGTCGAGCGCTCTCACGAGGTCGTGGGTGTCGCTGACAGCGACATCAACAAAGCTGGGAAGACGGTACCCGAACTGACGGGACTCGCGCTCGAGCTCAGGGTGCGCCCTTCGATACGCGCGCTGCAGTTGAACGGGGTCGACGTGGCCATATTCTCGACGAGTTCCAGGCTCTCAAAGATAGAGCCAGACATCATCCATGCGGTCTCGAGTGGGGTGGACGTCGTTACCACATCGGAGGAGATGGCATACCCGAACCACGCCAGCGTCGAAACCGGCCGGAGGATTGACGCTCTTGCGAAGGAGAAGGGGGCGTCAGTGGTCGGCGTCGGTGTGAACCCGGGATTCGTCATGGACTGGGTCCCCGCGGTAGTCGCGTCAGCGTCGAAGAACCCGTCCAGCATCCACGTGGTGAGGAGCGTCGATGTAAGCAAGAGGCGTAGGCAGCTGCAGGCAAAGACGGGAGTGGGGCTGACAAGGGCGAAGTTTGAGAAGGGTCTTGCTGACGGCGCGCTCGGGCACGTTGGCCTCGTGGAGTCAGCCCACCTGATAGCTCTCTCACTTGGCAAGGAGCTCGAGGGGTTGACCCAGGGGGTCTTTCCGGTCCTCGGGTCGGAGGATTACGTCATGGGGGTCAGGCAGTTTGCCGAAGGCAGGGCAGGCTCCTGCGCAATTAGACTGGACTTGGAGATGAGCATAACATCCGCAGATTTCGACACAATCGAGGTGAAGGGCGAGCCGAACCTGAAGCTCAGGTTCGAGAAGGGAGTCTTCGGTGACTCGGCGACTGTGGCGCTGACCGTGAGCGCAGTGGAGAGGATCGGGCACGCAAGGCCCGGGCTCATCACTGTACTCGAGCTTCCACTCGCAAGACGATGAGCGGCCTCTCGGTCAAATGCCTTCCGGTCATCTTTGACCTATCCGTAACTCTGTCACTTCATCGAGGCCGAGGACGCAACCCTGCTTCGAACTATTAAGCTAATCTTCAATCTTGTAGATGACGTTCAGCCCGGTCTTCTCGTCAAAACGCCTCGTTGCCCTGTTCTTCGTCGGTGTGATTACGACCTCCATTAGCGGGAAGACTTTCGCTGAAATCAAGTGCCCTCCTATTACCGAGGCGTCTCTCTTGCCGAATGTGCCATGGGCGTGAAGGAACGGCTTCCTGTCCTTCAAGGTGATGTTCCCGCTTATCCCGGTCACCTCGAGGAACTCGTGGAAGACGAGCTCTTCATACTTCTTGGCGTGATGATTGAAGAAGGCAATCTTCAGCTCATTGACCCCTCCAATCGCCTCCACCCTCGCCGTCCTGATCCTCTCCTTCTTTGCTATCTTGAGAATCTCCTCCACTACACTCGCTCCCGATTCCAAGCTGTAGATCCTGGCCAACGGGCGGACCCTCGTTGCCAAAGTTAAAAGGTTGGACGGGTGAATTAACCTCGCGATGCGCATTCACTTGAACAAGAAGGGAATCCGCGTCTTGGGCGTCGCAGAGAGTTTCAGGCAACCCCAGCGGAGGTCTCTACTCGCGGGGGTGGTCATGCGTGGAGACTTCGTCGTAGATGGCGCCACGTTCGGAAGGACCTCAGTAGGTGGCGACGACGCCACCAAAGCGGTGGCCTCGCTATACAGGAAGCTCCGGCGGAATGACGTGAACCTCGTGATGGTCTCTGGTGCCATACTGAGCTTGTACAACATAATCGACGTCGATGCGCTTGCGTGGAAGACCCGACTCCCAGTCATCTGCCTCACCTACAAAGAGACGGGCGGGATCGAGCAATCAATCGTACGCCACTTTCCTGAACGGAAGGAGCAGAAGCTCGAGGCCTACAGGCGGCTCGGCAAGAGGCAAAGGCTCAGACTCTCTTCTGGGTTCACGGTCTATGCGAGGACAAGCGGCCTGACCGACAAGGAGACACTCGCACTTGTCGACATGTTCACGCTCCAAGGCTCGCTGCCGGAGCCGGTCAGGGTCGCGAAGCTCTTGGCCAGGGCCGGAGCCGCCTTCTAGGCTATCTTCACCCCGGGATTCATCATGCCACGGGGGTCGTACAGGCGCTTGACCTCCTTCATCAGCGCGTAGGTCCTCCTGTATTGGCGCTCCACGAATGGCGCACGCAGCATCCCGTCACCGTGCTCGCCGGTGATCGAGCCGCCCATCTTCCAGACCGCCTCAAAGCACTCTGACATCAGGCCTTCCAGCACCCTGCGGTCAGCCGGGGAATTGGGGTCGAGCAAGGGTCTCATGTGCAGATTTGCATCGCCTGCGTGGCCGTACGATATGTACTCCAAGCCGCGTCGCCCAAATGCGCCGAGGAGCAGCTTCACCAGCTCGCCCAGCTTTTCGGGGGGAACCACCAAGTCCTCTACCCCCGGAACCGGCAATCTTGAACCCCTTCTGATCTCAGCCGCGACGGTCAGGGTCTCGTTCCGCAGCTCCCAGGCCCTGGCGATGTCCC
>JAJTZC010000016.1:26398-26992 GCA_032906705.1 Nitrososphaerales archaeon | reverse complement strand
CGAAGATCAAGAGGCCCACCCTCTTCACGGGGATTCCAGCAATCTTCATGATCGCCACAACCCTCTTCGCTCTTTCCTACACAGCCTACGCAACATTCTCCATAGGGTTAGCAGCCAGCGGAATCAAGGCCTACGGCAGCATTGTGGCAGGCGTGATAGCCACCATACTGACTGTCCTAGGATTGATTCTTGCCATCGACGGGTACAGCGCTTTCAGACGAATCAGGTCGGGCGCCGCGCCTCAGGCTGCGGCCCCGCAGATAGCTGTGCCAGCCATGGCCGCTCCCCCGCAAATAGCCACGCCAACTACGGCCGCGTCCGCAGCGGTCGATGCCGCAAAAGATCTGAAAACCGGTGGGTAGCGTCAAAGCTACCCATCTTATTTATTATTTTTTCCGGGCAGAGAAATAAGCCAGTGATAGGACGATGGCGATAGTGATTACGGACGTCGAGGTCGTTGTGCTTATTGGCGTCATATTGCTCGTTGTCTACGTCATCGGTTCATACTGGAAGCACAGAACGCTCACGTGGCACGCCCATTGGTTCGAAGACAGGTTCGGCAAGACCGCACGCGTCCAGTTCGCCAAACAGGGA
>JAJTZC010000016.1:25741-26225 GCA_032906705.1 Nitrososphaerales archaeon | reverse complement strand
GTTCGAAGAGGTCGAGCTGGTCGAGTTGGACATGCTCTCGTCAACCATCCGGACGGTCTCGATGCTGAAGACGGAGAAGCTCGGCCAGCTGATGGACTTCATGCTACTGATGGGAAGGGCGGCCTAGGCAGTCGCCCGGGGCGCAGAGAAGCTCTCGAGGATCTTCTGCCGCAACTCGTCGTATGAAGGGAGCTTATCGAAGACCTTCTTGCCCTGGATGATAACGCAGGGGGTCCTGAAGATGCGGTACTTGACGCTCATCCAAATCCCCTGCGGCGAGGCCACGTCCACTGGATTGAAGTAAACTGAGCCCCCGAACTCCTCCCTGAGCCTCTGTGCCATCGCCGAAAGTTCGAAGTAGAGCTTCTTGACGTCCGCCGGGTACTCTTCCAGCTGCTCGGAGTAGGGCTCCATGCCCGTTCCATGCATGACTTCCATGCAGTGCTCGCAGTGGGCGAACAGGGTGGGCAGTATCCCGACGAAA
>JAJTZC010000016.1:0-25563 GCA_032906705.1 Nitrososphaerales archaeon | reverse complement strand
CAGCACGTCCGGAACGAGCACCCTCGTCTCAGCGTGGTCGGGCGTCGTCCACTGGAGCTTCCGCGTGTCCTGAATGACTTGGTCGCCAACGTACCTGGCCTCAGGTCGCTCGCCCGCCTTCACAAGCTCGACGTTGTAAAGGTCCATCAGCCTGAAGACAGAGCCCTTGGGCATATTGCTTAGGTCGTCGGCCGGCACGAAGAATTCGCCCGATGTCTCTATCACCCGCGAGCCCATATCGGCCTCGGGATGGGAGCGGATGACGGCTTTCCGTCTCGGCGCGGCTTCGACCGGCAGCCTCACCGGGTTCGGCACGAAGAAGACTCGCCTCGAAATCGGGTCGAGCAGCCTCCTGTTGACTGCGAAAAGGAGGCTCCAGTCGTACTCATGCTCTGACTTTGTGTATCCTACCTGGAGCGTGAACTGGCGGATTGCCTCCGGAAGGATGCCCCTCCTCCTAACGCCGTCGACCGTGGGCATTCTCGGGTCGTCCCATCCAGAAACCAGCCCCTCCTCGACAAGCGGCCGGAGGAGCCTCTTATGGACGGGGGTGCCCTTGAAGTTGAACCGCGAGAACTGGATCACCTCGACCTTCCGGAACGAGAGCTTCTCCCTAATCAGCTGCTGTAGGTCGACGTGGAACTCTGAGCTCCTCAGGATGTGCGTGATTCCACATATCTCGTCTTCCACGGCGTTTGCAAAATTGTAGGTCGGCCAGACTACGTACTTCGTTCCTGTCACGGGGTGGTCGTGCTCGATGATCCGGAAGATGTTCGGGTCCCTGAGCGAGTAGTCGACGTTGGACATGTTTCCCTTCAGCCTGATCACGTAGGAGCCCTCTCTGTGCTTCCTGGACAGCATTTCCTGCCAGACCATGAGGTTCACCGACGGGTCATGCCCCCTGTGTTCGCAGGCGGTCCCGGCGAACCTCAACTTCTTCACTTTGGCCTCGTCGCATGCACAGGCGTATGCTTCGCCGCGCTCGAGGAGCTTTGCCCCGTATCCGTACAGAAGTTCGTTGTCCTCAGAGACGTTCTTCTCATGGTCCGGCTTTATGCCGAGCCACGCCAGCCCGCGACGGAAGCTCTCGTAGTACTTGTTCGCGGCCTTTTTCGGGTTTGTGTCCTCGAACCTGAGCCAGAGCTCGCCGTCGTACATCTCTCGGTACAGCGAGTTGATCGTGAACGCCATCGCATGGCCGATCGTCATGAAGCCCGACGGCTCCGGGGGGAGCCTGAATGCTGCCTTCCCCTTGACGGCGTTCGGAAGAGGAGGGAGGCCGGCCCTGCCCTCCTTCTCCTTCGGTCGTGCCGCCTCTGGATACTTGCGCCCCAAGAGGTTTGCCTGCTCGGCCCCGGACATCGAGTTCACCCTCTTGACCACGGCGCTCACTTCCTTGCCCAGTTCCGCCGCCCGCGGACGAAGGTCCGGAAACTCTCCGAGGACCTTACTCATCACAGCGCCAACCTCGGCTTTGGCGCCGTGCTTGACAGCGTTGGCTAGGGCGCTCATCTCCGCGAAGTCGATGGCGTCTTGCGGGATGCCTCCCGCCACCCCCTTCACCATTGTCTTTCGACCGCGAACTGGGCAATTGACTCCAGAAGCGAGACAGAGGATTTGTCCCCCTTCCATTCCACGGTGTTCAAGATCGCGAGCGCTTCTTTCAGGAGCTCCTTTTTCTTCCCCTGTGCGTAGCTGATTGTGTCGTACCGCTTCATCAGTGACACGATGTATTCCACGTCGCGTGCCGTCTTCTCGTCGCGCGGCTTGTTCATCACTGCCAAGGCTTTCGCCCTCTCTTCCCGTCTTGACATCTTCAGCATCCTAAGCAGCATGACCGTTCTCTTGCCCTCCAGTATGTCATCGGACTGTGCCTTGCCGTACTTCGACTGGTCTCCCACCAGATTCAGAGCGTCGTCCTGTATCTGGAAACCGACACCCAGCTTCAAGCCGAACTGGAGCAGCTTTTCGAGCTCTGGGGCGCGAGCTCCGGCGATTATGGCGCCGAGACGGCACGGGCTCGCGACGGTGTACCAAGAGGTCTTCCTGACACACATCTCATAGTAGTCGGACTCGTCGAGGTCCCACTTCCTGTCTTGGACCCAGACGAGCTCCATGTGCTGGCCCTCGGTCGTCTCGTTCACCATTCTTGAGAACTCCGCGAAGACCCTCAAGGTCCTGTCGGGGCCGAGTCTCTTCTCATTTCCGGCGAGAATCCCCCACATCCTAGCGTGGAGGCCGTCACCGGCATTCAGGGCCAGCGACTCGCCGTACTTCTTGTGAAGGGTCTGCTGTCCCCGGCGGAGCTCTGAGCGATCTTCGATGTCGTCGTGGATGAGAATCCAGTTCTGAAAGAGCTCGAGGCAGGCCGCGGTAAGGAGGGCGTCGGCTTCTTTCCCCCCCATCGCTTCACAGGCTGTCACGCATATGAAAGGCCTTAACCCCTTGGCAGGCCGAGCGGGGTAGTCCCTCATCATCTTGTAGAGGAGGTCTACCTCGGCGATTGGACTCGACTTTGGCAAGAGTTCGTCGAGTATGAGCTTGTCCACCTTGGACTTCACCCGTGCCATCTCTTGAGAAATGTCTCCCAAGTCGCGCAAACACAATTCCTGTCCGCGGCTAGGCCTTTATGGCGGTGCCGTAGAAGTCGAGTCCCCGGAGGGCTTTGGAGAATTCGTTTCTCCTGTAGCCCGAGACGAAGTTGACCTGGCTGCCCAACGAGGCGACCTTCGTCGCGACCTCTAGCTTCAGTTTCATCCCGCCCGTTGCGTCGTCGCCCTTGGGGATCCTCATCCTCCTGGCCTTGGCGACGGAGACCTCCGGAATGATGACCCTCGTGTTTGCTTCGTAGACGCCGTCAACGTCGAGAGCGAAGACGCACCTGTCGGGCTTCAGGACCCGCGCCAGTTCGAGAACTATCGAGTCTCCCGAGAGGACCCTGAACCCGTTTCCGGAGAGGGCGACGTCACCAAAAGTCACCGGAGTGAGGTTGGCCTTCAGCAGGCCCCTCAGCCAGGCAGCGGCCGCCGGCCGACTCGCCATGCTAAGGAGGTCGAAGGGCGCGAACGGGTAAGGATTGACCTTGAACTCCATCATGGTCTTGCATAGCAGATGGTTCAGCTGGTACATGGCGTTCCTGGTCTGCGGGACGCCGAGCCCGGAGGGCGATATGGTGGTCGAGGTGAGCCCGTACTGCTTGGCGACCGTGTGGCCGAAGGAGCCTCCCCCGTGGACCACGATGACCTTCTCGCCGGAGGAGGCAATCTCCTCGGCCAGAGCCGAGACCACATCAGACCTGTAGGAGAAGGGGTTCGACTTGTCTGTAATCACAGAACCGCCGAGCTTGGCGACTACCGTTTTAGCCAGCTCACAACGCCCTCGACGGGAATCCTCGCTTCAAATGCCTCGAAACCCCGCCTCCTCAGCTCAGAGGTAGTGCTTTTTGCCTTTCCCTTGGGCGGAACGGCGATTACGCTCCCGCCCCCACCCGCCCCAGTCAGTTTGGCTCCCGGGCATCCCATCGAAACGAGGAGATCCACGAGCCCGTCCAGGACCGCGTTCGAGGCGCCCACCGCAGCCACGGCCGCATGATTGAGCGTAAGGAGCCGTCCCAAGCCTGACATGTCGCCCCTGACAAGCCGGTCGGCCGCCATCCTCGTCACTTCGGAGACAGACGCAGCGAGCCCGCTGAAGAGACCCGGATGACTCTCCTTGGCGCCAGAGACCCGGTTGATGAGCCGCCGCGTGCTCCGCTTCCTGCCGGAGTATACAATGAGGAGTTTCCTCGCGCCGTTCAGCCGCACACGTTTCGGCCTTGTTCCGACCTTGTAGAGCAGGACGCCGCCCAGGGCGCACGCGTTCACGTCAATTCCGGATGGTCTGCCGTGGACCTCCTTTTCGCCGACCATCGCAAAGTCGATGATTTCCTGCCTGCCGAGCCGCAGAGACTTCAGTCTAGAAAGCGCAGCGACGAGCGCAACCATCGTCGAGGCCGAGGAGCCCAGTCCAGCCCCAGCGGGGACATCCGAGCGTATCTCGACACGGAGGCTTGGCTTGAAGGAGAACTCCCTTGCGAGGGTCTCTACGACACGCTCGGCCGGAAGAAGGGCGTCGCGCGAGAGCCTGTACCCGTGCGAGTGCATGGAGAATCTGTCCGAGGGCTGGATGTCCACCCTCACGTTCCTGCCGATGGCCGCCGCTAGCGCCCAAGCCCCGTGAACGACGAAATGTTCCCCCGTGATTATTGCCTTGCATGGCGCCTCAGCTGAAGCTCTCAAGCGCTAGACGAATCTCAAGGAACCGTAGCCGACGACCTGACTCTTATCTCCTGTGGTGTCGCCGCTGCTCGCGTACTTGAGCAACTCTCCCCTTTTCAGCCCGAGGATCTTCGCAGCCTGGATGATTGTGGATATCGCGCCGAACCCGCACGCCGTCACGTTCAGTCGCTCGAGGGTCGAGTAGAATGATTCGACGTCCATCTTCACTATGTCTGAAATAAGCGCCATGTCCTTTCTCTTCGCCTCTTCCGCAGGCTCGTAGTGGGTGAGGTCGGAAGAGGCCACGAGCACCGACTTCCTTGTCCTCGCAACCTTGGCCACCCCCGCTGCGAGTGTCTTCGTTGTGACAAGGTCTTGCAAAGAGATGCTGACTGGAACGAATGGGACCGAGTCTCCGTACTGCGTCTGAAGGAAAGGGAGCTGCACCTCAATCGAGTGTTCATGCTGGTGGGCTGCCGGTTCGAAGTCGACTATTCCCGTCTCCTTCGAGAGCTCTTCGGCCGCGACCTCGTCCACCTTCATCCTGCCCAGAGGAGTCACCCACTCCCCGGAATTGTAGGCCGAGACTCCGCTCCCGATGCCGTAGTGGTTGGGCGCCACGACGATGATCAGGTCTGGCTTTCGGAGTGAGGAGGCGTGCAGGTAGCTGTGGGCCGCCAGTGGGCCGGAGTAGACGTACCCTGCGTGCGGGGCCACAACAGCGACCACCCTCGCCGCGGTTTCCTGGGACGGCGGCAGCTTTCCCGGCCCGAGGGGATGGAGGTAGGAGTCCCTGATCAGCTGACGGAGCTCGCCCGCCTCGGCTGGGTAAAACGAACCTGCAACGGCAGGGTTCCTTGTTTGCATGGGCTAAGCATATGGCTCTCTGTTCGACCTCTGTTCGGGTTCCTCTTCAGGAGGCTGCTCCTCCATCTTTGTCTCGAAGTCCTCGATCGAGTACTTCATCGGCTGGTCTGGAGCAAGCTGCCCTGCATGGGTCAGGGTCGCCCTAGCGAGGAGCCAGAAGATGGCCGCGATGGACTTGCGGCCCCTGTTGTTTCCAGGGATTACAAGGTCGACGTCGTCTGTCACGTTGTCGGTGTCGCAGACCGCAATCACTGGAGTAGCCAGACTCCCCGCCTCGATTATCGCCTGCGCGTCGGACATCGGGTCTGCCACGATGACAAGGTCCGCATCGAGGTGGCCGGGATAGAGCGGGTTCGTGAACGTGCCCGGCATGAACCTGCCTATGCGCGGCAGGGCCCCCGTCAGTTCGCAGAACTTCTCGACAGCTACGACCCCGTGCTCCCTGCTGGTGTATACGACCGTGTTCTGCGCGCCTGTGTGGGCTATGAACTTCCCCGCGATGTCTATGCGTGTCAGGGTCTTGGAATAGTCGATCATGTGCAGTCCGTCGGGTCGCGGCCGCGTCGTGTACTGCTCCATGGTCTTCGTCCTGACCGGAGTCCCTATCCTGATGCCTGTCGAGAGGAGCGCCTTCTCGGAGAGTTGCGGTGTGACCATGGTGTCGGCTGAACCGGCTTCGTCGTCCTCGAACTGCGACAGGCTCAAGTCAGCTCCGCTCTAAAGCGCGTCTGCCTTCCTACTGAAGAAGGGCAGCACCTGGTCGATGACATCCACTGAGGAGATCAGCATTCTGCGGCAGCAGTACCGCTTCAGGCCCAAGTCGTCGAGCACCTTCGCTGGGTCCTCGCCCGCCTTGACCCTCGACTTGAAAGGCTCGAACTTGTCGCCGACCTGGTTCCCGCAGGTGAAGCATCTTATTGGTATCATCATGTTAGGTCTCTCCCACCAATGGGCCTTAGATCAGATCTCTTGGATCTACCTTCCAAGTCCCCGAAGATTTCGGCAGGCCTATGTATTCCTTTCACATAACCAGTAGGAGAAAAGAAACCAATCGCACGGGACGCTTCCTGCCTCTTCGTCCCGTAGAGATATGGAAGAATTTCCTTCAAGATTCTTAGCGCCCGCAACCCCATAGGATTCCTTGTAAATATTCGTCTTCGATGCTCACCGTGGTAACGTCCCTCAACTGGAGGCGGACTAAGCCCGACAGTGGTTGCATACTTGGCCACCCATTCCCTATCCGTCATATCTATTCTGAGGACTAGCTCAGTTTGATTCTGCCGCTTGTTGTATGTACAAGTTATGCATCCTTCCGTTCCGATCATGGTAGCGACAAAAACTCGCGCCTCGACGTCAAGAAGAACCACTGACGGCACGGGCTTTCGAGCACCAAGCATGAAACGAAGACCTCGACCCTTCCACGCCTTCGGAGAGGAGACGGAGTACCGGTTCATCCATCTGTACAAAGTCGACTGGTGAATGCCTGGCTTGGCCGCTGCGATTGCGGGCGAATCCGAACCGGAAACGATGCTGGCGAACTCCTTTCCAAAAGGCCCATGCCTGACCGAAGGATTGGGTTGCTCTTTCACTACAAGTTCAGTTATTGATATTCTTAACCACCAATTCAGCGATAACTTTTCTGCCTCTTTCTCCTCGCACCTGGTCCGCCGAACTTCTTTGGCTCCGCTTGTCTTGGGTCGCCCGAAAGCAGGTATTTATTGTATGCATTCATCCTCTCCCTCATCTCACTCCCTCTCACCTGGTCGACGTACGCGCGCGCGATCGCCATGGCCGCCGCGTCAGCCTGACCCATGAAACCTCCGCCGGCGACTTTGACGTCCAAGTCGTACTTCTCCCTAAGCTCGCCCACCACCATCACCGGGCCCATGAGATGGAGCCTAGCGACCTCTGGCTGCCAGAGCTCCAGTGGGGTCCCGTTGAGCCGGATCCTCCCGGCTCCCGTGTGGATCGCGGCCGTTGCCCTGGCCGTCTTCCTTGCCCCAGAGTAGAGCTTCGGCGGCTTCTTTGCCGCCACCTTCGGCGTAGGGTTGACCAACGTTCTAGCCGCTCCAGCCCAGGTTCTTCGACAGTTCGGCCATTGTGACGTAGACGGGGATCGGCCTCGACGCTGCCGTGTCGTTGAACTGAGTCATCTTCGTCGCTTTAACGTCGGACGGAGCGCCGATGTAGACTCTGAGCCTCTTCATTGCCAGGGGTCCCTTCGGCTTCTTCCGGGGAACCATTCCCCGGACCATCCTCCTCAGGATGTTGTCCGGCCTGCGCGGGTGGATTGGGCCGTAGATCGGGTTGACCCTGCTGCTCAGCTCTAGGCTCTTCTTCCACTGGGTGATTACAGAGTTCCTCGAACCGGATATCAGGGCCTTCTCTGCGTTCAGAACCACGACCCTCCGGCCGGATAGGATCAGCTTGGCGACCTTCGACGCGAGCCTCCCCGCTATCTGGTTGGCTGCGTCCACGTAGATTGTCTCCTCACTCGACAATCCTAACGCCGCTCCCTCCCGGGTACTTCTTCAAGAATTGCTCCACGGTCATCGCTGTTCCCCCCTTCTCAGCAATCTTCTTCCGTGCGGCAGAAGAAAACGCGAACGCGCCCACGACCACCTTCTTGTCGAGCAGCCCAGTGCCCAAAACCTTGCCTGGGACGAAAAGGACGGTCCCACTCCCCGCGATCCTCGATATGCGCCCCACGTTCACCTCGACCTTCAAGCTCGCCGGGCGACTTAGCATCATCGACGCCTCATCCCAGATCCGTACCTTCTTCGCCTTGGCGGCCCTTTCCAGCATGACTGCGGTCCGCCTCAGGTAGGGATTCGACGAAGTCACTCTGCCCCGCCCGCAACCGACACTTGAATCTCCTTGAGCTTCTCCTCCAACAGCTGGATCGCCTTCAACACAATCTGCCTTGCGGGTAGGCCGCCGGCCGACTCGACCATTAGGTGGAATGTCCCTTCAGCCTTGCCGTCTGTTAGGACTGACACTGTGCATGGCTGCCATTTCGCGTGCTCCTTACCTCTTCCCAGTCTCGCATAGGCTTCCAACTTCACCGTTTGTCCCTGCGCCAGCTTGACTATGGGGATACTCTCACTGATCGGCCTAACCTCCCTGTCTTCGGAGACCAGGTCGCCGGAGAGCACGGTCGAGACCTTCTCCCTCCCGGTAGCCTCGAGCACGAAGAGCACCCTGCACTTGTTGCAGCCAAGCGGGCTGCCGCAGTCGCACTTCTCTGGCAGGATGTACCTTTCCAGGTCCGTCTTGATGGGGACCATCCCGAGCCTGTGGGCCAGTATCTCGTCGTAGAGGACAGACGAGTTCTCGAGTATCACCACGTCGTCGATTGCCATTGATGGCACCTCTGCAATGCAGAATCTCCTCACCGCGTTGGCGTACGCTCTGTCGATGCCTTCGAGCTGTATTGTTACTGCGTTCCCACTTTCTCCTATGAGCTTCGTCCTAACCAATCGAATCGCCGCTCTGGGAAATCTTCGAGAACATACAGTATCGCAGGTTTCGAAGTCCGAAAGGATTTGTGGTTAAAAAGGTTTGGTGGGTTTGAGTGGTTCTGGTAAGTTCGCTGGAGGCGAGGGCTGAAAGTTCTCCCACCTCCACGAAGTTAACGGCAGGTTCCTGGTGGTTAGGCTAGGGCTTCTATCCAGTTATGGAGATGGCTGTAGAACAGGTCATACGCATTGTATCGGTCAGCCGTCGAATAGGACTGATAATTGGAATTGAAAGATTCCAACAATTCGGCTTTCCGACCACTGTTTATTTCTCCAATTTCCCTTCTTCTGATATGGAGAAAGTGCTTCGCACACAATTCCATCTTCACTCCCCTGTCCTCGGGAGAGTCACCTTGGATTGCGAAAAGCGTCCGACACGCCTCACAATCACATCTCGGAGCGCCACCGACTAAACCCAAAATCTCTGGGACTCTGGCGTATGGGACTTTGATTCTTAGCGATTCGTAGTAGTACCTGATTGTGGCCATAATCCCGCCTCCTTCTGCATTCGCGTCTTTTGACTCACCGTAGCATATGGAATGACATGCCCCTGTCAGACCTTTGTCATCGAGGAGGAACGAGAACAAACCTCCGTACATGTTGTAGATTGGCTTGCCGAGCCTCGCGAGGGCTTGGACAAACTGAATGTATGCCTTTAGCCTCTGCGGAGACTGAACCGATTCCTTGAAGTCAGAAATCCAAATGAGATATCCGTCAAGGCCTTCGATATTGTAATCAGTCAGAATCTTGTTCGTGAAGACCTCAAAACCCAACAGACTCTCGTCAAAAGTGATTACTCCGAACACTTTCTCACCTGTTTGTTTGTTCCTCACAGCCTCTTCCATGCATCTCTTGTTCGCAGTAACCCAACGTTCTGCATTTGCCAAGAAGTAAGGCGGGATTATCCATCTTGGAACCAATCTGCCTTCGTCAACGGTTCTCCCTTCAAATTCCTCAATCTCCTTCACGACCTGCAGTTCTGAAGAGCCGACAATCCTCGCTCGCTGATATCGCATCACGTTCGCGACGAGTTGACCGAGGGCATTGGTTGGTGTGTCATCCGCATTTAGGAGATGGCTAAGACCAAGCACCCTCTCTCCCGATGGGAGTACGGCGTTCAATCGGTAGAATGAAGCCAGTTTGGAATACCATCTCTTTTCTTTCAATTCTGTATCATCGTCCCTCAGGATGTAAGTTACAGGGTCGATTACGAACGGCTTTCCGAACCTGATTAGCGCTCGGATGAACGCCTTTGGAAATGACTCGAAGACATTTGCGGAAAGGACGATAGTAGAACATTCAGGATTGAACTCTTCGAACCATCCAATCTCCCTGGTCATGTTGACTCGAAGAAGAGACTCAGTCATGTGCTCTCCTCTTCTCTCGGTGATACGCCACAAGATATTGATGTTTCTCGGGAATGACCATCGTTGATTGCCTCGGTCTAATCCGTTCTACGCATCTGCCGTTCACCTCTATCAAGCCAATCCCGCTTTGCTCGAAGAGTGTACGGTCTACATTCCTGACTGCCTTGTGCCATAGTGCCACGTAAGAGTAGTCCGCGTAGAATAGGTTGGTGAACGCTTGTCCCAGCGCTTCCTTCCAATTCGTTAGTTTCAACTCTGCCGTATAGACTGTGGCCCCTTTTACTGCAACGAAATCTATCCTCTTGCGGGTCTCCGTCAAGTGACCAGCAGGAACCTCGTGATCTCTCTTGCAACCTCGGAATAGAACGGCCTTGTCCAGCCTAGGGCCAAGTTCAGCCTCCTTCAACGATTCTACGCGCAACTGCGCCTGACCTCTCTGACCGCTTCTATGTATCCATTAGCGTACCCCCTGTACTTCAGCATGAAGATACCAAGGAAGAGGGTTCCCAACCCCAAAGCGACTAGGTTGGCTGTCGCGTAGTCGGACTGCCCGAAGAAATAAGCCTCGCCTATCCCATAACCGATTTCGAAAGCGCCGATAAGAAAGGCAACCAAGTACGCGTAGCTGATGGTAGAGCCAATTACGAACCTGTATTCATCGGCGTCATTGTAGAGGTCAGTAAGCCTTTTGTGGGCCCGTAACCGTTCCGTCACTTCGGTAAGGGACATGACCTTGTGGGGGTCTTCCTTGGTTTGTCTCTTGCCGATTATCTCCTCTATCAATGGGTCTAGTCGCTTCTCCTTCAGTCTCCAGAAAAGTTCGTCCAAATCCTCAGTCATCTTTTCGGTCTTCGTGTCTCCGTAGAGATAGAGTGTGACCCCCACAGCGAGAAATGCCATCCCCAGTTCCGCCCACAATAGCGGGTCGGAAGACGCCAACCTCAGCCCAGTACCTTATCTCTTATTTCTGAATTCACGGTGTAGTCTGGATACTTCTGGTACACATACCTCAAGAGGTTGCCCAAGTCTTCCCTGTCCCAACGTTTCTTTACCTCCTGTATCTTCTGTACTACTTTGGACGGCACTCGTGGTTTGGTCTTACTCTCGAAGTAACGCTTGCCTAAGTCGGTTATCTTGAATCTGTTTCCGTCACGGGACATTAGCCCCGACGATTCGAGGTATTCCAATTCGTCGTATAACTCCACCGCCAAAGGCCCAAACCTATCGGGTTCGAACCTGAACTCCGAAACCTCCTCTTTCCCTTTCTTCAGAACCTCCTCTTTGGTGAGGAAGAGAAGCTTCTCGAACTTCGTCATGCCATCGATAGGCCGCTGGTCGTCAAGGTACAGTAGGCAAAGTGCCAAGTCGGTTCCCCTTACTTCGTTCGGGTCATCGGCCATACCTAGAACCACGTACTCCTGACACTTAACTCTAGTGTCGAATCGGTATAGAAACCTGCCGACAACACCGAAAGTGAAACGGATTTCCTAGTTCTTGGCAAGATACTCACTGAGAATGTACCGTATCGTTTCAGGTATTGAATCCAAGGCCCTCTTCTTTCGTTCAACCTCCAATCGTCTCTCCATTTCCTCGGTCATGGCGACATTGTATCGCTTCTGCATCGGTACTCTCCGCTCAGCCTGCGTATTTAACCGTGTGCGTATAGGTGTCGATAGGGACAATGGTTATATTGATGTCAATCTACACCTATGGACACATGATACCCGCGCAAGTCGACGGACACGAGATGGGCGAAGGCGTGTCCATAGACCAATCGAGGGAGTGGTAAGCATGGCCGCTCCCGTTTTTGATTCTCGCATGGCGAAGGGGGCTGAGATTGCCCGTGTCGAATCCAACGTCCGAAGAATCGACCAGCACGAATACAGAGTCAGGAGCCAGTCAGGGAACGGGGAATACGCCGTCCTTGAGACCGAACTCGGTTGGAATTGCTCCTGTCCAGACTTCGCCTTCAGAGGTTTGAAGTGCAAGCACGCCGTCGCGGTAGAACTCTCTCAACAGATACGTCGGAGAATAGAGAACGCGAGGCGCGTCGTTCCCCTCGACTATCAGTCGTGTCTCTCGTGCGGCTCTGAGGAGGTCAGGAGGGACGGCCTCATCCACAACAGAGGAGGGCAAATCCAGAGGTATCTCTGCAAGGGTTGCGGTTCGCGGTTCTCCAAGAACCTCGGATTCGAGCGCATGAGGGCGAGCCCAGAGGCGATAACGATGGCGATGCAACTCTACTTTGGCGGAGCGAGTCTAAGGACGACCCAGAGGGCTCTCGGACTTCAGGGAATCAACTTCTCGCACGTTTCGATTCTGAACTGGATTCGGAAGTATGTCGGGCTGATGCAAGAATACATCGGGACAATCGAGCCACAGGTTTCAGACATTTGGAGGGCTGATGAACTATACGTCAAGGTGAAGGGCGACATGAAATACCTCTTCGCGGTCATGGATGACGAAACAAGGTTCTGGATTGCTCAGGAGGTCTCCAACGTCAAGGAGGGAGCCAACGCGAGCCGACTCTTCATGGAGGCCAAGAGCGTTGCGGGGAAGTCTCCCGCGACTCTAATAACTGACGGCTTGAACTCATACCGAGAGGCTTCGGCCCTCGACTTTCCTCATGCGACCCATGTTAGGGAAATCGCTCTCGCGGGGCACATCCACAACAACAAGATGGAGAGGATGAACGGGGAAGTGAGAGACAGAGAAAAGACTATGCGTGGCCTCAAGCGGAAGGACACGCCTATCCTGAAGGGCATACAGATTCACCACAATTTCATCAAGCCGCACGAAGGACTTCAGGGCAGGACTCCAGCTGAGGCGGCAGGGATTCAGGTCGAAGGGACTGACAAATGGCTAACCCTCATCCAGAACGCAAGCCACCTCCACGCTCTTAACAGGGAGAAGAATCAGAAGGCATGACCTCCAGCGAACTTACCAGAACCGTTTGAGTTGGAAGACCGATGAATTTGGAGTTGGGCCTCGGCGGCGACTCGTTTCAGCTTCAAACCTTATTATTGAGAAACCCGGGGGTGTTCTGGCATTTGTCTACCGCGACTGAATTCAGGCACCTGGTAAGAATCTCGGGCAAGGACCTCGAGGGTAACAAGAAGCTGATTGTCGCACTCTCTGACATCCGCGGGGTGGGCAACAATTTCGCGGCGGCCGTAATCAAGAAGCTCGCCATCGACCCGAGGGTCAGGCTGGGAACTCTGTCAGAGCAGCAGGTCCGCGACGTCGAGAAGGCTCTTCAGGACACTGCGAAATCGGCGATGCCCCAGTGGTATTACAACAGGAGGAATGACCCGGAGAGCGGTGAGACGAAGCAGCTGCTCGGCTCCGACTTGGACTTTGCCATCAAGAATGACATTGACGCCGAGAGGAACATCCAGAGCTGGAGAGGGATTAGGCACGGGCTTGGCCTCAAGGTCAGAGGGCAAAGGACCAGAACTACAGGCAGAAAGGGAAGAACGGTCGGTGTCAGGAAGGCCACCCTCCAAGCGGCAGCAAAGGCCGCAGCCGCCGCCGAGGCGAAAGAGGAGAAGAAGTGAGCTTTGGGAGATCCAAAGAAGGCGAGGAAGAGCTACAGCAGACCCAGGAGCCCTTGGCGCGCGGACCAGCTCGCACAGGAGCTTTACCTGCTCGGGACGTTCGGACTCAGAAACAAGAAGGAGCTCTGGAGGGCGCAGACCCACCTTAGCTCAGTCAGGAAGCAAGCCAGGACTCTGCTAGCAGCGACCGAGCTGGTCAGGGCAAAGGAAGAGAAGAAACTGCTCGCCAGCCTGTACAGGCATGGACTTGTCGCAGAGAACGCAGTCCTAGACGACATACTCAACCTTACCGTGGAGGATGTGCTTGGGAGGAGGCTCCAGACGATGGTGTTCAAGAAAGGAATGGCCCTCTCGCCTCTCCACTCCAGGCAGCTCATAGTCCACGGGCACGTCGATATCGCGAGCAGGTCGATCACCGTGCCCGGCTACAGCGTGAGCAGGGAGGAGGAGGGGGAGATCAAGCTGACGGGGGCGAAGGTAAAGGAGCCGCCTGCCCCGCCCGCCCCGGTTGCTGCTCCGTCGCCAGAACGCGCGGCAACGGCCGAGGCCGTGGCGCCGGAGTGATCTCAAGTGGCAACTGAAGAGGAGGTCCTGAAAGACCGCTGGGGCGTCGTACACATCTTCAGTTCATACAACAACACGATCGTCCACATAACCGACCTGACCGGGGCCGAGACAATCGGGTTCTCCTCCGGCGGAAGGCATGTGAAGGCAGACAGGTTTGAGTCCTCTCCCTATGCAGCGATGAGGAGCGCTTCGGCGGCCTCCGACGTCGCAAAGTCCAAGGGGATAACAGCCGTTCACATCAAGGTCAGGGCTGTCGGAGGCACAGGACCGAGGACACCCGGCCCGGGCGCGCAGGCCGCGATACGGGCCATCGCCAGGGCTGGCTTCAGGATAGGGCGGATAGAGGACGTGACCCCAATCCCCCATGATACGACGAGGAAGAAGGGCGGAAGGCGCGGAAGAAGGGCGTAGTTCCTAGAACTGCCTCAGCAACTCCACGGAATCGACCTTCCCGTCGCCGTCCTTGTCAGCTCCCCTGAGGACGCAGGCGAAGTCGTCGCCTCTGTATTTTTGGAAAAGCGTGTCGGCGAAGTTGCATATTCCTATGATCGCGGCCTTCGTGCCAGCTCCGGAAAGGCCCGCCGCGAGGACGACGGTCTTGTCCGGGTTCCATGGGTTTTTCCGCTTGACGACAACGCAATCGAGTTCCGACGCGTACTCCCTTCCCTGATCATCCACTATAGGACCCCAGAATCCGCCCTGCCTGAACTTGACCGGCAGGTGCGGGTTGAGCTCGACGGAGATCAGGTTGGTCCTCGGACCTCCTACGACGACGAGGTTGGACCCCTCCAGCTTCTCCGCCTTGATGTCCACGTCAAGCTTCACTGGGAATTGCTCCGGCAGCCTGACAAACTGACCGAGGGCGAAGCCAAGCTGTACAGCATAGTGTCCGTCCCTGGCCTGGGTGCCTCCCGAGCCGTGGGGGACAGGGGACCCGACCACGACCCATCCGTCGAGGCGACCCTCGGACACGAACTCTCTGAAGAAACGCCCGAATGCCTTTGAGCGTGCTGAGGCAGGATATGCAGGCAGCTGCTCACCCTTGACCGCGAACTCCACTGCGTAGCCGTCCGTCGAGAGCGCGAAGAGATTCGCCTCTCCCCCCCGGATAACCTCGCTCCTGACTTTCGTGACAAGCCCTGCCTTCTCGAGCCTCCTGATGTGGTAGTAGACAGTTTGATGGTGAGTGCTGAGCCTACGGGCAATTGCGGCGGGATAGGCGGGACCAGATACGAGTGCAGCAAGAATCCTCTGGCCCACCTTGCCGAAGGCAGGCCTGAACTCGTCCGGCCTTTCAGATGCGAGGACTCTCCTCGCAGTCCCGCCCGAAGACTTTGGGTCGAAGAGCAGCCTTTCTTTTGCCAATGGCCAGAGGGAGCCTGACCACTAATAAATGCTTTTGCATGGTGGCCTGGCCCGGGGACTGTCTCAGCCGCGATGCCTGCACCGTTGATGTTGCACGGTTAAAGCAATGGTTTTGCGGATTTTATTACCTCGCGCCAGGGGGGAGCGACCATGTGCGGAATCGTCGGTTGCGTGGGCGACGAGCCGGTCGCGGGCCTCTTGCTGCAGGGCCTCAGGAGGGTTGAGTACCGGGGGTACGACTCGGCCGGCATGGCGACGATTTCGGCGGGCAGGCTGTCAGTCAGGAAGGCCGCCGGCAGGATCGAGGCGATTGAGGAGAAGCACAAGATGTCGGGGCTGAAGGGAGGGGTTGGAATGGCGCACACCCGCTGGGCAACGCATGGCGGAGTGACGGACAAGAACGCCCATCCACAGACTTCGTGCAAGGAGAAGGTAGCGGTCATCCACAATGGAATCATAGAGAACTACTTGTCGCTCAAGAAGCAGCTTGTTGGGGCCGGGCACCAATTCCGGAGTGAAACGGACACCGAAGTCATCGCACATCTCATCGAACAGGAGTACGGGAGGGTCAAGGACCCGGTCAGGGCGACGATTGCTGCCGCGAAGAAGCTCGCCGGCCAATACGCAATAGTGGTGATGTTCCAGGACAGACCGGATATCATCGTGGGAGCGAGGAAGGATGCCCCGCTGATAATCGGGCTGGGGGACGGGAAGAATTTCGTCGCAAGCGACGTGCTCGCTTTCATAGAACACACGGACAGGACGATCTTCCTGGACAATCTCGAGGTTGTCAAGATTACGAAAGACTCGGTCAGAATCTTCAAGCTAGATGGCAGCGAGGTCAAGAGGAAGCCCACGCAGGTCGCCTGGGAGCTCTCTGACATATCGAAGTTGGACTACGCTCACTACACGCTCAAGGAGATCAACGAACAGCAGAGGACTGTGGTCAGCGCGGCGATGCAGGACCGGTCCAAGGTGGTGGAGTTCGCGGAGGCGATGCAGAAGGCGAAATCACTCTTCATCGCCGCGGCAGGTACAAGCTATCACGCCGGACTCTTGATGAAGTTCAGGCTGAACAATGAGGCAGGCATCCGATGCGACGCAATCGTAGCGGGCGAATTCAGAGAACACGCATCGTTCGTCACAAAGGGGTCAGTCGTCGTGGTCCTTTCACAGAGCGGAGAGACGGGCGACGTGCTGGAGGCAGTGAAAGAAGCCAAGAAGAGGGGCGCCAAGGTCCTCTCCATCGTCAACGCGGCTGGTTCCTCCTTGGCCAGGGAGAGCGACATTGCCCTGCTGCTCAACTGCGGGCCTGAGGTCGGCGTAGCCGCGACCAAGAGCTTCACGGCCCAGGTCGTCGTGGCCAATCTCGTGGTGGACGCGCTGCTCGGCAGGAAGAGGACCAACGGGCTGACGGAGCTGTCCCATGCCGTGGAGACAGCCCTGAAGACGGAGCAACAAATCGTGAAACTCGCTTCCCTTTACCGTGACAGGCCGGATTTTTACTTCGTGGCGAGGGGATTCCATTACCCGGTAGCCCTCGAGGGTGCTCTGAAGCTGAAGGAGCTCTCCTACATCCATGCTGAGGGCATGCCCGCCAGCGAGCTGAAGCACGGGACGCTCGCACTGATCGAGAAGGGGACCCCAGTGGTGATCATCAACCCATCGGGAGACGCCCACGACGAAGCCCTCTCCAACGCGGAGGAACTGAAGGCGCGGGGGGCGGATGTGATTGGCATCTCTGACAGGCCGGACCAGGTCTACACTCACTTCGTGAAGGTGCCGCGGGTGCAGGCCAAGTACGTTCCAATAGTCGAGTCGATTCCGCTGCAGCTTCTGGCTTACCACGTGGCTGTGGCCAAGAGAAACGACCCCGACTACCCGAGGAACTTGGCGAAGTCTGTCACCGTCAAATAAGGAATATAATTAAGCGGAATCCGCGGACGGTCGCGCGTGGTATCCAAGAAGGCTCTTCTGTCAAGTCCTGTTAAGACACTGACCGTCGGGAAGAAGAGCGTCTCGCAATTGCTCAGGGACATGGCCCAGACAGGCTTCCAGGGCAAGAAGCTCGGCGAGGTCGCGGGCATCTGGTCAGAGATGGCCCGGCAGAAGAACCTGACCATCTTCCTCGGCCTCACTGGGTCGATGAGCACCACGGGACAGTGGAAAATCATCAGGTGGCTGATAGAGAAGCGGTACATCGACGTCTTGGTGAGTACAGGTGCGAACATCTCCGAGGACATTCTGGAGGCTCTGGGGTATCACTATTACCAGGGGACTTGGCTAGCGAACGACGAGGAACTCCTGAAGCTGAAGATCGACAGGTTCTACGACGTGTACGCGGACGAGATGCAGTATCGGAAGCTCGAGAACACAATCTACAAGTTTGCGAGCACTCTTGACGAAAGGCAGACCTACTCCACGAGAGAGTTCCTCTACTTGTTCGGTGAATACATGTCAAAGAGGGGCATCGACAGCATAGTGGCAGCGGCCTACGAGAGGAAAGTCCCGATTTACTCTCCGGGCCTGATTGACAGCGGTTACGGGGTGGCGCTCAGCCTCCTGAGTAGGCAGAAAGGGAAGCTGATCCGCTTGGACCAGACCAAGGACATGGAGGAATTGGCACAGATAGCCGAGAGGACCAAGAAGACAGGGGTGGTGTACCTTGGTGGAGGCGTCCCGAAAGACACGATACAACTCTCCACGATAATCAAGTCGCTTTCGATGGGCGGCTCCGAGGAGACCCCGCACGAGTACGCCATCCAGATCACCTCGGACAGCCCTCAGTGGGGGGGGCTCTCTGGCTGCACCCTTGAGGAGGCAATCAGCTGGGGGAAGATTTCGTCAAAGGCCAAGAAGGCCACCCTCTACGCTGACATTACGCTTGCGCTTCCTCTCGTTGTGCACGCCATGAACGAAAACGTGGCAAAGAGGAGCCATCCGCCCAACCTAGGCTGGGTATTCAGGAATTAGACCCAGTCAGCTTCCTTACCGCTTTCAGACAACCCTTGGCAAGCGTCGGGGCAAGACCATCGTAGCTGCCCGCCTCCCGGGTGTATAAGCCGAGCCGGGAGAACCCGCCGGTTTCGACTGTCTTCCTGACGCGCTCGTAGCCCTTCTCGTCACCGCGCAGACGCATCATCACCTGGATAGCCTCCGCCAGGACTTCCGGATGCTTCCTTAGGTCGTCTGCCATGGCCTGCCTGTCAACGGACATGTTTCGGAGTGATTGGAGAAGCCTCTTGGAAGCGACAAGGGAGTGTGCCAGGGCCTGGCCGACCATCCTGCGCACGACTGAGTCCGAGAGGTCCCGTTGAAGGCGCGTGGTTTGCAATTTGTACGCGAGCAGAGTCAGCAAGGAATTCGAGACCTCGGCCTGACCCTCGGCGTTCTCCAGGTCGACCGGGTTTTCCTTCTGCGGCATTGTGGAGCTGCTGACCTTCCCGGGGCGGACGAACCGGATGTAGTCGAGCGCCTGATACGTCCACAGGTCCCTCGACAGGCCGATGATGAGCTGGTTGATGTTGATCACATAATGCATGATGTCGGAGTTGCTCTCCCACGGGACGACCTGGGTCGAGTACTCTTCGTAGCGGAGGCCCATCCCCTCGACAAAGCGCCGCAGGAGGCGGGGCCAATCCGCCCTTCGCATCAATGTGAAGGAGGCGTAAGTGCCAACGGCCCCTGAAACCTTGGCCGAGGGTGTAGAGGCCCTCAGCAGGGAGACCCTCTCTGCGAGTCTGATTGCGAAGACTGCCAGCTCCTTACCGAAAGTGGTCGGCACTGCGGGCCTGCCATGGGTTCTCGCAAGCATCCGCGTCGATGCTTCACGGCCAGCCAGCTTTGCCAATTCTATCGCAAGCGAGGAGAACTCTGGGACCATGACCTCGGCCAGAGACATGGAGAGGAGCCGAGCGAAGGCGAGGCTGTTGGTGTCCTCGCTGGTCAGGCCGAGGTGAACGTAGGGTGCGAGTCTCGAAGCGCCCTGCGCCACCAAGCGCCCCCTGATGTGGAGTTCTATGGCCTTGACGTCGTGTCCGACCCTCTTCTCGATCTTCTTCACGCCTGCGAAGGAATCCCTGAACAGTGGGAGCTTGCCTTTGGGGGCGATGCCGAGCCTCTGCAGGAGCCTCAGGTAGGCGAGCTCCGCCTCGACTCTCTCTTCGACAAAGGCACGTTCGGAGAAGTAGCGCGAGAGCTCCCTGCTCTCATCGTAGTACCTGTCGTCTATCGGAGATATTGGGTCAGAGTTCAACTGTGCTCTTCCTCTCTTCTCCGTACGAGAGCAAGCGGACCGGGACGCGGGTCTGCCTCTCGACCAAGTCCACCAGCTTCCTGACGGCCGACGGAACACCCCTATTGAACTCGGCGCCGTAGATGCTTGGTACAGACTGGTAGACAGGCTTCACCCTGTCAATCGAACCCAAGTATCGGTAGAAGTCTGAGGACTCCGAGGCTCCGTCCCTGTAGGCGATGCAGACCCGCAGCTCCTTGACCTTCGAAAGGACGTCGGTCTTGGACAGCGCAAGTTCGGTGACCCCGTTGAGCCGGGCAGCATACTTCAGGGCCACGAGGTCGAGCCAGCCTATTCTCCTAGGCCTGCCCGTTGTGACCCCATACTCCCGTCCGACCTCGCGAATCCGACTTGCGACTTGCCCTTGAAACTCAGTTGGGAACGGCCCCGCCCCCACACGGGTGCTGTATGCCTTGACGACGCCCATCACGCTGCCCCCCGCTGCCAACGGGAGGCCAAGCCCCGCGGGGGCGTAGCTGGCCACAGTTGGCGAACTTGTCACGAACGGGTAGGTTCCGAACTGGAGGTCGAGCAGCGCTCCGTGGGCCCCCTCGAAGAGCACGGCGCCTCCGCGCTCGTTGATCTCTGTGATAGATGCGCCAATGTCCCCTAGCCGGCCCCTCAACAGCCGGCGTGAAAGGCGCATCCACCGTTCCAGGCTGGGTCTCTTGCCAGTTACTTCCCTGTAGAAGCGCGGCAGGTGAGACATATCGAACGACCTCGAGAAGAGGTCCAGCGCCCGGGGCGACATCCTCAGGGCCCTCGCAGCGTATGCGGGCCCTATGCCCATCCTGGTCGTGCCGATTGCCCCCGTGCCTCGCATCGATTCGAGGAAACCATCGAACTGTTTCTCAAGCGGTGACACCATCGAACACCTTCCATCGATCAGGAGGTCAGCTTCGACTCCCTGGTCGGAGAGAAGTCGCAGTTCCTCTTTCAGCACTTCCGTGTCCAGGGCTACGCCGGCCCCGATGAACAGTTTCTTGCGCTTGAGGACTCCTGAGGGGATGAGGTGGAACCTGTAGCGAGTCGAGCCAATCACAACTGTGTGGCCTGCATTGCTTCCGCCGTTGTACCTCGCGACACCGTCGAACCCGCCTGACAGGTAGTCGACCACCTTGCCCTTGCCTTCGTCGCCCCACTGAAGGCCTACGATGGTCTTGTTGGGGCTAGACGACCTTCTCGATGTCATGAGGATGGCTCTCCTTGTGTCCAGCGGGCGTGATCCGGACGAACTCAGCGTTCTTCTGCAGGTCTGCCAACGTACGGGCGCCGCAGTAGCTCATCCCTGAGCGAAGGCCGCCGACCAGTTGCTTGACGACCTCGTACGCTTTACCCTTGTAGGGTATGAGGCCCTCGACTCCCTCCGGCACGCTCTCCCTGACCAACTCCTCCAGCAGCTCGTCCCCGTTGGGCCGCTTCCTGTCGCCCTCCCTGATCTTCCTGTCGATAGTCGCGGCGAGAGAGGCCATCCCCCTTGTGAGCTTGTACCTGACCCCGTCTCTCAAGATGGTGGGTCCAGGGCTCTCCTCTGTCCCAGCGAACAGGCTGCCAATCATGACGGTGGATGCACCTGCGGCGATGGCCTTTGTGACGTCACCGGGAAAACGGACCCCGCCATCGCCGATGACCGGTACTCCGTAGTCGCGGGCTGCCCCTGCGCTCTCGATGATAGCGGTGAGCTGCGGAATTCCGAACCCGGTCACCACCCGGGTGACGCAGATGCTGCCGGAGCCAACTCCGACCTTGACCGCGTCGGCTCCAGCTTTAATCAGGTCAACGGTTCCGCGGGCCGTGGCCACATTGCCCGCGACAACCTCGACATCGCCGAGTTCCTTCTTCACATTCTTCAAAGTGTCAATCGCATGCGAAGAGTGCCCGTGAGCTATGTCAACGACCAGAGCATCTGCTCCGGCCTCAACGAGCTTCTCGGCGCGTTCCATGTAATCCCCCTTCACTCCAATCGCAGCCCCGACCCTGAGACGCCCTTTGCCGTCCTTGGTTGCTGACGGGTACCTCCTTCGTTTCAGAATGTCCTTCGAAGTGATCAGCCCTACGAGCCTGCCGTCCCTGTCGAGCAGCGGAAGCTTCTCGACCTTGTTCTCGTGCAGAATCGCCTGCGCCGCGGCGAGTGTGACGCCCCTTGGGGCCGTTACCAGTTCCTTCCTAGGAGTCATTGCGTCCCTCAACTTGAGGTCGAGATTGTCCTCGAGGGCGATGTCGCGTGTTGTTACCAAGCCGAGGACCTTCTTTCCAGAGTCCACGATGACTATCCCGCCGATGTCGTGCTCTCTGATGACATCCCATGCCTCCCGCACTGTGTGGTCCGGGCCCATCGTGATTGGATCTTCGATCACGACCCCTTCTGACCTCTTTACCTTCACGACTTCTGAGACCTGTACTTCAAGCGGCAGGAACCTGTGTATCACCCCGATGCCACCTTCGCGGGCCATTGCGATGGCCATCCCAGCCTCCGTGACCGTGTCCATGTTGGCGCTGACTAATGGGATAGCGAGCTTGATGCGCCTCGAGAACTTCGTTGCTGTATCTGCGTCCTTTCGTGATCTGATATCGGAGTATTTTGGCACGAGAAGGACGTCGTCGAAAGTGAGGCCGGTCTTCAGCCCGGAATCGGAACCCTTCACTTGACTCCGCCTTCCTCCTTGTGCTTATAGGACTTTTGGCGACGGAGGCTGTGACTTTGACGCCCAAGGGTTGCACGTGGGGGTGGTGCGGCCATCACGTGAATTGGTTACGGGTTCGGTCAGGATTCCTCTTTCGCTTATTAGAGCAATCCGAGGACAGAACGACGCTTGCGTCCGAGACTGTTCATCTTCTGCGGAATCCCGGGCAGCGGGAAGACCTCCATTGCAAGTCTCGTGACAAAAGCCATGGGCGACGCAATCCATATCCAGACGGACGGGGTGCGGGGAATGCTCGCCCGACCTACCTTCGCTGGGAAGGAGTCCCAGTTCGTTTACGAAGCGTCTTTCGCGCTCGCGAGGGAGGCTCTCAAGAGCGGCTACTCGGTGGTGATCGACGGCACCTTCATGCGAGAGGACTATCGGAAGAAGGCCCGCCTCGCGCTGCGAAAACATTACTCAAGGGCGGATACCGTTTTCGTCTCGTGCGGGCTGGACACAGCATTGAGAAGGAACTCGTCAAGGGACGCCACGGTCCCACCCGAGAAGGTGCGGGGAATGTTTCTTCGATTCGAGGTCCCAAGGCGGGCGTTGAAGGTCGACAGCTCCCGCGGGAGCCCGGAATCAGCAGCCAGAAGAGTGGTCAGGGCTCTTCTCTAACCGAGAGAATGGATTTGCAAACCGTGAGCGCCGGGGGTGGGATTCGAACCCACGACCCGCTATCGCGAGACAGGCTAGCTGACCATAGCGGCTTCCAGGCTTGCGCTCTCAAAGTCTGCGCCCTACCGAGCTAGGCGACCCCGGCACGGGGCCGACTAATTTCGGACTCTCCTTAAAAGTACCGTCCGGGTTTGATGCCATGCCACAGGAGCGGAGGCCGGGGGAGGCAAGGAAGGGGCGCTGGTTCGAAGACTATCTCGGCATCGACGGATGGACGAGCAAGTACTCCAGCGTCCAGAAGCTCCTGGACCACCTGGCCAGGAAGACAAAGTCCGAGGCGAGCAGGAGGCACTACCTGGAGGCGGTCGCGAGGCTGTCCAGGAGGGAGGGAAAGAACCCGAATCGGCTGGTGAAGCTCCCCAAGTCGGAGGTCGAGGACGCGGTGCAGAGCCACGTCGACGGGCTCTCCAAGCAGGACAGGTCGATCAGGTACGTCAACGTCACCCTCGCGCAGCTGGTCACGTTCTTCAGGGCGAACGGCTTCAAGAAGAACAGGGAGCTGGACGTAGAGCGCTACCACATGCCGACCCGCTACAGGAAGAGGCCCGAGTACGTTCCGACCCCGGCCGAGGTCTGGAAGATGGTGATAGCGGGCAGGAACCCGTACGAGAAGCTGGCCGTACTGATCCCCTACGAGGTGGGGCTGAGGAACTCCACGGCGAGGTCCGTGAGGTACGAGGACGTCAAGGCGGAGCTGGATGCGGGACTGGACGTGGTGCACATGCCAGTGCAGAGGAGGATGAAGGAGGTCGACCCCAACGCTGCCAAGGGGATGGTGGAGTATCCCGGCTTCCTGGGAGTCGAGACGGTCGCCATGATAAAGGAGTACCTCGCCTGGTTCGAGAAGAGGAACGGGATGCGCCTGCCCCCGCAGTGGCCCCTCCTGCCGGGCAAGTCGCTCAACGGGAAGCCGATGAAGATGAGGACGCTCGAAGACCTGGTGAAGAGGGTGGCGCGGAGGGCGGGGATAGAGAGGTGGAGGGACGTCTACCCGCACTGCCTGAGGAAGTCGTTCGAGGGCGCAGTGAGGAACTCCGGGCTCGACTGGAAGGACCAGGAGATCCTCATGGGCCACGTCCTTCCCGGGTCCATGGACACCTATCTCGACAGGACCAAGATCGACGAGTTCAGGGCGAAGGCCAGAAAGGTGAGGTTCTTCCCGGAAGGAGGGGTTACGCACGACGAGATGCTCGGCACGATGCGGAAGGAGCTCCTCAGGTTTGTGGGCTGCTCCGACGACGAGATAGCCCGGCTAGGCGACGTCTCGAAGCTCCCCGAGGAGGAGATGCAGGCGGCGATAGACAGGAAGTGGAAGGAGAACCTGGGCCTCAGGAACGGCAGGGTCCAGAAGGTGGTGGCAAAGGCAGAGGTGAAGGGGCACATCGAGGAGGGGTGGGAGTTCGTCACGTGGCTCGACGAGCAGAAGAGCGAGGCGATAGTTAGGCTGCCGAACGGCGGAGCGGGGCTACCGCATCAGCTCGCCGGACAGCACGCGTGAAAGCGCCTTGGCCACTGCCTCGGCCTCGCCTTCCGGGACCTCGTCGGGCTGGGAGAGTATCGCTGCCCTGGTGGGGCTCCCCTCGGGGAGGAGCTTCATCGCGCGCTCCTTGAGCTCCCTGGTGCTGACGGCGATCACGGGAATGATGGTTCGGGCCCAATTTAACGGGCGGAAAACGGCCGTTTCCATCGCAGCGCCCGTGAGGTGGGCGAAGATGGCTTGCTCGCCCTGCTTGCTCATGCCTCGATGTCCGCCAGCAGTTCGACAGAATTGACCCTTGCGAAGTGAGCGTCCATCTCATCGAGGAGGCGGGTGACTCTGCGGAGGTTCTCGAGGTCGTCAGTCACGTCCCAATCGAGTGCGTAGACCTTTAACAACTGGAAGGCGGCGGACAATATCGACCCCTCGCTACCTTTGTTTTAGTGAAATCTGTCTCGGTTGCAATAGCGGAGGCGGGATTTGCAGGAACAGATCGTCTGATTTGCGGGCTTTGTCCATCGATTGGTAGCCTCTGGTTGCTGGCGGCGGTTAGTTGATGTCCTAAGTATAATTTCGGGCGCGTTAATGTACTCCAAACGAAGGAAGCGCCCAGGCGCCTCTCTACCGGTCTTTTGGCCCACCCTAGGGCTGGCCGGTCTCGGCAAGGGCTTCGGAGCGTTCAACGCATTGAAACTCGCATCCCGTATATGACGACCACCCATCAGACCCCATCGTTCATTCGTTAGCATCGAAACGGCCGGGATCTGGGAGGGAAGCGACTAGGCCACGATGGTCTTGACCTAACTTCAAGCAAGTCAGGTAAGTAACCGTATTTCTCTTGCTAGGATTCCTTCGGGCGCCTGCCTGGTCGATTGGTCACTCTATCTGTGGTTTTTCACCAACTAATTGGGTCCAAACGACCCTTGTTGGCGT
>JAJTZC010000015.1:0-30177 GCA_032906705.1 Nitrososphaerales archaeon | reverse complement strand
CACCACCGGGGCAGTAAGACAGGCGCACGGCAGAACCGAGAATAAGCTTTCCGAGGACGCGGACTACAGATTCTGCTTGAGGATGGCCTTCGCCGCGAGCTTGATGTCCGAGGGTTTCACAGTCTTCCGTCCCGCGTGGGCCGCGAGTTCCACGGCCTGCTTGGAGATCTGGAGGCCCAGGGCCTCCAGCTCAGTCCTGAGCTCCATCGCGGCGTCGTCACCTACTCTCTCTGCGCCGGCCTTCTTGATGACCCTGTAGACTGCCGCGAGACCGAATTCGGAGCTGCTTGACATCTGTTCGTCACTCGAAAGGGCTCGGCTAAAAACCTTTGGAACCTATAACGAGTGATGACAGCCCCTTTGGTCAGCCCGACCTCCTTCCCTGCCTGAATTCAAGAAATGGGAATGAATATCATGCAATACTTGTCCAAAGTCATGCTTTGCGTCTGAGCTTGCGACATTGGGCTAAAATATCCCTGACGGGACAGTCTGAACATGCATTTCGTCGATTCGCACCTTCATCTTAGCGAGTACGAAGACAGCTCGCAGGTGGTCCGACTTGCTGCCTCGGCAGGCGTGCGCCTCTTTTCGTGCAGTGTGGACCGGAAAAGCTCGGAAAGAACGATCGCGATAGCGCGAGAGAATCCTCTCGTAGTTTCGTCGTTTGTTGGGGTTCACCCCTCCGAAGCCACCAAGCAGAAGGACCATGCTTGGATCAGAGTGGCGGCTCGCGACGCGTCGGGGGTCGGGGAGGTTGGGCTCGACCCAAAGTACTCCGAGGTCGCCGAGAAGAGTCCCCAGATGGAAGTCTTCCTCGACCAACTCTGTGTGGCAGAGGAGCTAAAGATGCCAGTCCAGGTGCACTCGAGGAATGCCGAGCGGCTATGCCTGGACAAGCTGACCTCCTATCGGCTCTCTTCAGTTCTTCTCCACTGGTTCAACGGGGAGAATCTGCTCAGCGTGGCCGAGCAGAGGGGCCATTTCGTCTCGTTCGGCCCGAGCATCCTCCAATCCAAGAGACTCCAGGGGATGGCGACCAAGTACCCCGACGAATTGATTCTAGCGGAGAGCGACGGCCCGGTGGCTTTCGCGTCCCTAAAAGGGGCGGGGGGTCCCTCGCTTGTGCCTTCGGTCGTGTTCAAACTGGCGGAGGTCAAATCGACCCCGTTCGAGGAGATGGCGGCCAAACTGGCGCGGAACTCACTCTCATACCTCTCCGCAGGTGGAAAGGTTAATCACCCGACCGGTCTGGGGTGAACATGAAGCTTGGACAAGACTAGGCGGCTGTCGGAGATGGCGCTGCAGAGGTACCCGGACTCGTTCAGCTCCGACTATGAGAAGAACAAGAAAGCCCTTAGTGACCTTGCCGTAATCCCGTCAAAACAGCTCAGGAACCACGTCGCGGGCTACATCGCCAAGTCGGTCAAGGCCACAGAAGCCCAAGAAGAAGAGCAATCAGAGGAAGTCAAGGCGGAGTAGGCCTTGATGTTCGAAGGCGGCAAGGTCAGCATCGACCTCCGTCCGGTTCATGGACTGCTCCCCCACGAGGAGATAATCGAGTCCAGAGCAAGCGAGATGGCTCTCCGATTGCGCAACGATGGAGTCCAGAAGGACCCTTTACTCGTCGACCGAAAGAGCGGGGCGGTCCTGGACGGCATGCACCGCCTCGAGGCATTCCAAAGGCTCGGCATCGAGCAAGCCGTCTGTTGCGAGCTTGATTACGATTCAGAGGACGTGTCGTTGCGGAGGTGGGCGCGTGTCTTCAAGACGGCAGGAGTTGGCGCCCCCGAGGGTCCGATGAGGGAGCTCGGCTTCTTTCCCAGCGGAAACCAGACTGGAGCACTACCCCAACTGGAGAGGCGCGAAATCTCGGTGGCGGCGCTGAGCCCTGGCCGCTGCTTCCTGCCACGCGAGAACAATGGAATCCAGCAAGCCTTCGAAATGGTGAGAAATGTCGACAAACTGGCCGAGCGCCTGGGGTGGACGCGGTCTTTCGTTCCGGAAGACGAACTTGACGCTCCTCTTAGGGACAGCTCGCGCCTAGTCGTAATCGTGGAGAGGCTCGATAAAGAAGATGTCGTCACCGCTGCGAGGACTGCGAGACTATTCCCGTGCAAGACCTCGATGCACATTGTTGACCCCCGACCTGTCGGCTTGAGCGTCCCGCTTAACGAGCTAAGAAATTCGTCGAAGCACACGCTCGAGCTGCGAATGTCTGGGAGGTCTTTCAGGATGCTTCCGCCCAATTCTATCTACGAAGGCAGAAGGTATAAGGAAAGGCTGCTCCTCTTTGACCGTCAATGATCCGGGTCAGATGCCTCGGGCACATCAGGACCAGTGTAGGAGCCGATGAGGTCGTCCTCAGCGTCGACAGCATCGCCGCATCAGAGTTGGTAGAGAAGCTGAGAGCGTTGTCGAAGGAAAAGAACCCTGGATTCAACCAATTCAACACGCTTGCCCTGGTTGGGGATGGAGAGGCTTTCGTCCCAGCATCGACGGTGAGAGTAATCCGGGGCGGGGATCGCGTAGTGCTCATCCCGTTCTCGCATGGTGGCTAGGGCTTTGCCGAAGGGAGCGCGCGGCTACAAGGTAGCTGACGGTAGAGACCCGGAGAAGCTGAAAACTGAAGTCGCAGCTAGCTTTCCCACCCTGATAGTCCAAACCGCTGACCGCGCGGCAGCCTTGAATGAATCCCTCCTCGAGATGCTCGCAGCCCAGACGATGCGAGCAGCGACCTCAGGCGGCCTACTCGCGAGGAAGGCCGAAATCGACCTGCTGCTCCGATTGGGAGGAACCACCCAGATTTCAGAAGCCATTCACCAGGCGGGCGCAAGGTCGGGCAGGCCGTTTCTACTGATAGTCGCCGGAGAGGAGAAGGTACTGCTGGCCCTGGAATCAGGTAGACTCGCCTTGGGACACAGGTTACCGAGGGGGGAGCTCTCCCGCGAGGATCTGCTCAGGGTCGAGCAGGCAGCGCTCCTCAACGCCGTGCGGGCCTAGGTGGCCCTCTTCAGCTTGCTGATGCTCAGAATGTCCTGAGGCGAGACGACCGAGAGTCCAGCGTATTCGCCGAACACCTGAACGAAGACGATCTTGTCCGGGGAGCTGAGGCTGACCTTCCTGTCGACAACGTCGGCTATCGCATCGATCATCTGCTTTTCCGAGTACGGAGAATCCCGAGCCTCGATTGTGATTCGGAAGGTCTCCCCGTGTCCGATGCGGGACGAGAGCTCCTTCACGGCCTTTGTGATGTCATCCAACTTTGTGTCCACGACCTTGTCCACGGGTATCACACGCATGATGTACCTGACCTTGAACGGCTCTGACTTTACGAAATCTGAGAGGAAGGTGATCAACCCCTTTGGGTTCTCTGCCTCCACTTCCACGACTCCGTCGTAGGCCGAGCGCTCCATCGAGACCTTCCTGATGCCTGAGAGAAGCGCAATCTCCTTCAGCTCCGCCGATGCCCTCGCCTCTAGTCCCTTCGCTGACGTGACCACAAGGTTCACTTCAGGCTATCCCTTCTCCTTTACCCTGACCGCTCCCTGCCTTAAAACCTCGATTCCCCGTTCGGTCACCCTTATCACAGTCGATTCCTTTCCCTCTAGCTTGCCTCCGTCGAGAAAAAGATTGACTGCCGACCCGAGCTGCGCTAAGGCGTCCCCTGCGGTCCTACAGGCGGGCGCACCCGATCTGTTTGCGCTGGTGCCGGTGAGTAAGCCTCCGCAGAGCCTTACAAGTTCTAGGCAAAGGTCTGACCCAGGGACCCTCACTCCGACCGTCCCGCTGTCCTGATGGATCAGCTTGGGAAGCATACCTTTCATTGGAGCCACGATCGTCAGTGCACCCGGCCAGTAGTCGTTCGCGATTCTCAGCGCTCTACCATCGAGAGAGACAAGCTGGAGCGCCGAAGCAAGGCTGTCGCACAGGACCGGGATGGGCTTCCCTTCCCTTTTCTTCGCAAGAAAGAGTTTGTTCAGCGCTTCCTCGTTAGCTGGGTCGCACCCCAGACCATAGACGGTATCGGTCGGAAAGACAATCAGGCCGCCTTTCGCAACAACTCGCGCTGCTTCGGGGAGGGACGGCTTTGCGAAGCGGCGGATGTTCGTTGCCATTCGAATCCTGAATCGCCACCGCGACGTTTAATAGTCTAATCGAAATCGCGCTGGCCGTTCAGATTGTCGGAAGAGGACCAAGAACTCGACGACCTCGACGAGGACCTCGACGAAGACGGCTGGGAAGAGGACTCCGACGAAGAAGGATTCTGAAACGTAAGGCCCTCGGTAGCAGGCCAGAATCGAACTCGGGCTACTGTTTAAGAAATGTGGCGCCGGCGCCACTATCATCGTTTGAAGACCCTGATCATCAATTTCAAGAACTACGCTGAGGTGCAAGGCGAAGGCTCCATAGCCTTGGCCCGGGCCGCTGAGAGGGTTAGAGGGGAAGTAAGGGCCAGGATCATCGTGGCACCCCCCTCACCGATGCTCGCTCTGACAGTTTCCAAGGTGGGGATCGAGGTCTTCAGCCAATCTGTGGGAATCGGTCGCGGCGAGAAGACAACGGGTGAGGTGTTGCCTGAGGCCGTACTGGGCGCGGGCGCCGCTGGCACCATTCTGAATCACAGCGAGGCCAGGTTAGAGAGACGAGTCCTGCCCGACCTTGTCTCAAGGCTCAGGCGCCTGGGCCTCAAGACGTGCCTGTGCGCAAGCGACGCCAGGGAAGCGGCAGCACTCTCCAGGCTTGGGCCAACGTACCTCGCAGTGGAACCACCAGAGCTGATCGGTTCTGGGACCGCGGTCTCCAAGGCGAGACCCCAGGTGGTGGCCAGCACAGTGGCGGCGGCGAGAAGGGCAGGATACAAGGGCCGCGTGCTCTGCGGAGCCGGAATCGTAAATGGAGACGACGTCCGCAGAGCGGTTGAGCTCGGGGCGGAAGGAGTGCTCGTGTCCAGCAGTGTGGTGAAGGCAACGGACTGGGTCGTCAAGTTAAGGGAGCTTGCCCTTTCCCTCGTTTGAGAAACGTGGAAACGTGTAAATACGCTACGGGACGGCGCGTTTTCATGGACTCCGACAAGCCGAACGCTTTCGACAACGCGCTGGAGCAACTTAGGATTGCCGCAGAATACTTGAAACTCGACGAGGGGATACACCAGATGCTCTCTCACCCCAAGAGAGAAGTTACAGTGTCACTTCCTGTGAGGATGGACGACGGCAAGACGAAGGTCTTCACCGGATACAGGGTCCAATACAACGACGCGAGGGGCCCGACCAAGGGCGGCATCCGGTATCACTGGAACGTTTCGTTGGACGAAGTGAAGGCTCTGGCAGCGTGGATGACGTGGAAGTGCAGCATCGCTGACATCCCCTTCGGCGGGGCCAAGGGAGGAGTGATCTGCGACCCGAAGCACATGTCGACTCCGGAGCTCGAGCGCATGACCAGGCGCTACGCGGCTGCGATAGCGGACTTCATCGGTCCCTACCGCGACATTCCGGCCCCGGACGTTTACACCACCCCGCAGGTCATGGCCTGGATAGTCGATACATACAGCTCATTGAAGGGCTACATGGTTCCGGAAGTGGTGACGGGAAAGCCCGTCTCTATCGGAGGGTCCTTGGGGAGAGACACGGCCACCGGCCGCGGTGCGGTCCTCTGCACGCTTGAGGCGGCCAAGGTGATGAAGCGCTCAGTGAAGAACGCCACATTTGCGGTGGAAGGCTTCGGGAACGCAGGAACCAACTACGCCGACATCCTGCAGGGTTACGGCGGGAAACTCGTAGCGGCGAGCGACTCCAAAGGCGGTGTGCTGAGCAAGACGGGAATCAACGTGAAGAAGCTGATTCAACACAAGGAGAAGACGGGGTCAGTGTTAGGGATGCAAGGGACACAGGAGGTCTCCGACAAGGAACTCCTCCAAGCCGACGTCGACATCCTGTGCCCTGCGGCCCTCGAGAACACAATCACGCCAGACGTGGCCAAAGGAATCAAGGCCAGAATGATCGTGGAGTGCGCCAACGGCCCGACGACGCCCGAGGCGGACAAGGTGCTCGACAGAAACAAGGTGTTCCTCGTGCCTGACATCCTCGCCAACTCGGGCGGGGTCATAGTCAGCTACCTAGAGTGGGTGCAGAACCTCGACAGGATCAGCTGGCCCGAGGAGGAGGTCAACTCCAAGCTAAGCGCCAAAATAATCGGGGCCTTCAAGGACGTCTACCAGACCTCGACGAAGAACAACGCGTCGATGAGGACTGCTGCCCTGATGGTCGGCGTGGGCAGGGTCGCAGACGCTATCAAGACACTGGGAATCTGGCCTTAGAATCTGCTAGCCGGCAGAGACCGATCTCTCGAGCTCCCTAGTGATCGAAGCGCTCCCTAGGTACGCAGGTGAGGTCTCTGGTAGGGAAGCGGGGCTTATGTCGAGGAGGTTTCGGGTCCCGTCGGTCGAATATCCTCCTGCCCGCTCAGTGATGAACGCCATTGGCGCAGTCTCAAAGAGGATCCGGAGCTTCCCCCGGGGCCTCTTGCGCAGAGCCGGATACGCGAAGATGCCTCCGTGCTTCAAGACCTGGTTGTAGTCCCCGACGAATGTTCCGCAGTATCTGACCTTCAGCCCCCTTTCTTCGAGTGACCCCACGAACCTCTGCACGGGCGGAATCCAATCCTTTCTCAGCCCGCCGAAGCCGTACACCTCGGCCTTCTCAGGCATGCGCATATCGGAGTCGAGCATCTCGAAGGCATATTCCGAACCGTGGCGCACCGCCACGAACCGATGGACCCCCTTGCCGAAGGAAGCTGTGAGTGTAACCATGCCTCCGTAGGTGACGAAGAGCGCCCCGACAAGTTTCCTCCCTGAGCAGGGAAGCCGACCTGAGTAGAATCCGAAGATACTCCCAAGGGGATTGTTGGTATCTACGTTGGAGCTACCGTCAAGCGGGTCCATGGCCACGCTAACCTCTCCGGTGCCTTCGACGGGCTTGGACATCTCTTCTGAAGCAACCTGCGCAGCAGAACCAGTTCCAATCAGAGAATGCGCAAACTCGTCGTTTGACAGCACGTCTATGGCTTTCTGCTTCTCGCCCGAAGGGTTCACTGCAGCAAGAAGTCCAGAGTTGAACGGTATGCTCTCCCAAACCTTGATGCAAGAGCGAGAAATTGCCAGAGTGAGTTTGGCCAGGTCGTCGGAGGCGTCCCGCCGTAGGAACTCCTCAAGTCTCATTTCTGTCGGAATCTGGTCCCGCCTGCGGCCGCTTTTAGGGATGATGCCTGACGTCGCAGGGGGAGCATTCGTCTACCAAGACACCGTTAAATATCGACGAACGAGGTTCGTTCCAGATGAAGCAGGAAAGGATGGCGCCGTTCCTGCGCGACGGGCGCGGGATGATTCTAGCCTACGACCAAGGCCTGGAACACGGCCCGTCGGTCGACTTTGACGAAAGGAACGTCGACCCCTTGTTCATAATGGACCTGGCCGCCAAGGGCGGGTTTACGGGCGTCGCCTTCCAGAAGGGAGTCGCAGAGAGGTTCTACAACGGGAGGGTTCCGCTGATAGTCAAGGTCAACGGCAAGACAAGCCTTCCGAAGGGGGAACCGGTCTCGAGACAGGTGTGCTCTGTTGACTATGCGGTCTCACTCGGCGCGAAGGCAGTGGGGTACACTATTTACCTCGGGAGCGGTTTCGAGGCTGACATGCTCTCGGAGTTCGGGAGGATACAGGAGGAGGCCCATCGGAGGGGCATCGCGGCTATCGCTTGGGTCTATCCGAGGGGAGCTGCGGTGCAGAATGACACATCGAAGGATATTATCGCCTATGCTGCCAGGGCCGGTCTTGAGGTCGGGGCCGACGCCGTCAAGATCAAGTACACGGGGGACAGCGCGACATTCGCATGGGCCGTGAAGTCCGCGGCCGGGGTCAAAGTGTTCATGTCGGGTGGACCGAAGGCACCGACCGACGAGGTATTCTTGGAACAGGTTAGGGGCGTAATTCACGCGGGTGCTGCTGGGTTGGCCGTGGGCAGGAATGTCTGGCAACACAAAGAACCACTCTTGATGGCGGAACAACTGCGCAAGATTATCTTCTCGTAGCAATCCAGGGGTTCGCGCATCTAGAGTAGCCCGGCCTGGATTCGAACCAGGGTCAAGGGCTCCAGAGGCCCCTATGCTTGGCCGCTACACCACCGGGCTGATCCGGGTTGAAGCGAAGCGGCTTGCGATGGGTTAAAAGCGTTTTACGGATTCAGCGTGTGCCCGAGTCACTTTCTTTTTGCAAGCTGAACGTTGCTCCGCCCTGCCACCCCGGACTCGACGAGTACCGAATCCAATGCAGCGAGCGCCTGCCTGAGCTGATCGACGGTGAGGATTCCGAAGTGGCCTATCCTGATCATCTTGTCCCTCGCCTCATAGATTCCCCTTGAAACCATGATATCGTACTTCTCGTTGAGGGTCTTCTGAATCCCTCCAGCCTTGCCTTCTTCCACCCAGAATGACGTCACTGTGTCTGCCCTGAAACCCTCGTCGGCGACGAATCTGAGCCCCATTTCGGAGACCTTCTGCCTCGTCGATTCCCCGAGTTTGTGATGGCGAATCCATCGTGCTTCGATGCTCTCCTCCTTCACCTCCCGAAGGGCCTCCCGCAGCGCGAGGAGGACTTGGATTGCTGGGGTGGCAAGGTACATTCTCGGATCATCCATGATGGGCTTCCAACGCAGGAGGCTCATGTAGTACGACTCGATGGGCTCCTTCCTCCCTTCCATGTAGCGCAAAGCTTCGTTCGACACCGCAAGGATGACCGCCCCTGGAGCGCCAGCCAGGGCCTTTTGAGAAGCGGTGAACACGATGTCCGCCCCGAGCTTGTCGAAGTCGAGTTCTTCGCCTCCTACCCCGCAGACGGAGTCGACTACAGAGATTACCCCGGCTTTGGCGCACTCCGCCACCAGTTCTCTTATCGGATTCACGATGGACGTGGCTGTGTCCACGTGCGTGATGAATACTACCTTGTACTTCGTCTTCTTGAGTTTCTTCCGAAGGTCTTCTGGGTCGGCGTGCCTGCCGTCAGGATACGCGATTGAGTCGGCCTTGGCTCGGTGTATCTGGTTGAGCAGAAGCATCCTCTTCCCGAAATAGCCTGTTTCCAAAGTAAGAGTCCTATCCCCGTGCGAAACCAAGCTCACGACAGATGATTCCATTCCCGTCGTCCCCGTACCGGTGAACACGAACTGGAACCCCTTTTCGTTCTTGAGAGCGTACCTCGAGAGCTGCAGGATATCCTTGAACGTCCCGTAGAACTCAGAGCCGACGTGCGCGAGTTGGGGACCGGCCATGACCTCCCTGACCCGTTTTGAGAGGTTCGTTGGGCCCGGAATCAGGAGGAGTTTCTCGCCCAAGGAGGCTACGCGCAACGACAGCTGGGTGGCCGATAAAAAGCTCACTAGATGTGCTGGAAGATGTCTGTGAGCTTCTCTATGTGGATTATCGCAGGGTCGCTTACCCGTGTGGAATGCGCAAGCAGGAAACCCTTCCGGGCCGACTTCAGGAATGCCAAGTCATATACCGTGTCACCGACGGCAATCGTATCCCTCGGCTTGACTTTCAAGGAGTCGAGCATTACTAGGTAGGCAAGGTCCTTCCTCGTCGGGTCGACCCTCCCAACCCCATTTGGGAGTATCTTGCCAGTGGAGTCGAAGCGCAAGCCGTTGGCGGTCCAGTGCTTGATCCCGAGCTCTTCAGCCACCTTCTTCGCGAGTATGTCTATACCGGAGGTGATGAGCGCCGGCTCGATGCCTCTTCGTCTGAGCTCCTTGAGGGTCTCCGGAGCTTCTTTCCTGACCCGGTAGCCCGAGAGGACCGCCTCCAATTCAGGGAGGGTCACGCCCTTGGGCCAGGCTGCGATGTCCCTCCGCATGAACTCCTCGTAGTCGATCGCCCCTTCGGTGTAGAGCCTCAGCGATTCCCTGCTCGCGTTGGTTGTGCCGTAGAAGCGGTGTATCGCCGCCCAGCTGCTGTCTTCTTCGAGCAAGGTCCCGTCCATGTCGAAACTGGCCAAGCGGATTCCAGGCGACATCAGATTCTCTTCCTTAGGGGGAGCCCGATGAGGGTCGCTGACTGGGCCAGCACTCTGCTCACCGCGTCGACCAGAGCTAGCCTTGCATCCCGCAATTGGCCGTCCGACTCCTGGTTCACAGGTACTTTCTCGTAAAACTCGTTGAACGACAGAGCTAATTCGTGGGCGTACTTGGCCACCTCCTTGGGTGAGAGGTACTCTCCAGCGGTCGCAACCGCACTGTCCAGCATTGAGAGCTGCTTCAGGAGCTTCTTTTCGACCGGCCTGACGAGCTTGGGTGCGGAAGCCGCGTCTACCTGGGGTCGCCCCTCGGTCTTGTCGAGGATCCTTCTTGCTCGGGCGTAGGTGTAAAGAAGGTACGGGCCTGTGTCGCCCTCGAACCTGAGCGACTCTTCCATGTCGAAAACGATCATCTTGTCAGGGTCTTGCTTGACCAATTCATACCGAAGCGCGGCCACCGCAATGGCCTCCGCCACGTCTTCGACCCAGCCCTCGGACTCGCGCAGATTCCGCTTGCGCGTCTCTTCACGCGCCTTTTTCTTGAGAGCTCCCAGCATCGTGTCGACGTTGACGTAGAGGCCCTTCCTGCCAGACATGTGCGCAAAGCCCCCATCTATCGAGAACCCGAGCTCTGAGGCCGTCCTCTTGGAAAGTGCGACTACCTCGTACCCTCTGTGCAGGTAGCGCTTGCCTGAACCCGGACTGATGCCCTCAAGTACCTTGCCGACAATCTTCTGCAGGTAGGCCTGTCTGGCGTCAATCACCGATATGGCGACGTCGCAAGCACCAAACTTCGTCCTCTCGCCATCCCCGGTGAGGGAAGTCGTGTACAGCCCTCCGCCCCCGGGCTGGGAGTCCTCGTAGGGCCTGTAGAGGAAAGGGTCCTCGACGAGCCCAATCTTCCAAGCTGCGTACGGGATGTCTTTGGCGACGTACACGACGGTGCCATCTGAGCGGACGACGACTTTCTGCTCCCCAGTCTCAGGATCCGTGATGACCCAGCAACCCTCGTTTTCTCCCTCAGTTTCGAGTTTCACCATTCCCTTCGACTTCATGCTCTCAAAGATTCTTTCCCACATTCCGGAGTGGACTATCTGGGACTCCCAGTTGAGAAGGTCATATGCGGCCCCGAGGCGCCAGCATGTCGAAAGCTGATCTGCGACAATCTTGGCCACGATCGAGCGCGTGTACTTCGCTGTCTCGCCCTCGCCCCGCTCAATCTCACGCAGAACGGCCGACTGCTTCTCCCTCAAGGTCGGGTTCTTGGAGTACTCCTGATTGACTCGGACGTACACGTTGTCGCCACAGTACGAGTCGAACTTCGTTCCAGGAGGCGCTTTGTCGCTTATCTCAAGGAACTTGAACCCCACTATGATGTCCGCCACTTGCGCGCCCGAGTCGTCGATGTAGTTCAGGGACTGCACCGGATGGCCTAGATGGCGCATTACCCTGACAAGAGAGTCACCAAGCACGAGGTTGCGGGCGTGCCCGATGTGGAGCGCTTTGTTCGGGTTCACGTTGGTATGCTCGATGGCCAAGCTCTTTCCCTCGCCGGCGGTGGACGCGCCTAGCGGTCCCTCCCGTCTGGCTTCTTCAATCGCGTCGACGGCAAACTTCGCGAAGTTCAGGGAGAAGTTGAGGTATCCCCCGGGGTGTGCCGACACTGAGCCGACATAACGGTACTTGCCCGAATTCGACATGATCTTGTCGGCCACCTTCAGAGCCACATCGCCAGGCTTCAGCCCAAGGGACTTTGCAAGCCTGAGGGGGCAGGAGCTTGAAAGGTCGCCGTAGCTCGGGTTCGGCGGGACGGCGAGGTCGAGGTCGACTTCTGGCAATCCGAGGGCCTCGAGCGCGCCGCCTATGAGCAACCGGGCCTCGTCCTGGAACTCACTGAACTTCAATCGGACGGCGACGTTACTCGATGACGATAAAAGCTGTTGCGGGAGAGCGGTCTGGGAGCGAGCCGGGCACTAGCCCCTACTGTTCCTCATCGGAATCGAGCTCCTCGGGTTCAGAGGGGGTGGCCGGCCTCGACCGCCTCAGCCTTGAGACGACAAGGGTGAGGAGCACACCCGCCACCAAACCTCCGGCCGCGACCCCGGCTGCGAGCGTTGTGGCGATTCCGGCTGATTGCGACTGTGTCTGTGTACTTTCAACCGCCGTAACAGTTGTGGACTGCGTCTCGGTCGCTGTAGTCGTCGAGGTTATCGTCGATGTCGTGGATGAGACCCTTTGGACGGTCGACGTCACCGTCGAGGTGCTCTTCAGCGTGAAGAGGGACGTTACGCTAGAAGTTTGGGTGATGTTCGATGTGGCGGTCGTGGTGACCATAGTGGTGACCGTGGAGGTTACGGTACTTGTCACCGTTCCGCCCGTAGTTGTCGTGGTGGTTGTGGTAACCGTTACCGGAGAAACGGAGGAGACGCTGTCAGAGTAGGACGAGTTTAGCGCGGAGCCGTTGAACCCTGCCACGCAGTAGATATAGCCTGACAGGGCGATGCAGCTCAAGTATTCATCTGTTACCGGGTAGGCCGTCGTCGAAACCCAAGGGCCAACTCCACCGGAGGGCGAGAGACTCGCGTAGTAGACCCCGTTGCTGAAGCCTGAGTTTGAGAAACCGCCGACGCAGTATACGTACCCCGACTGTACTGTGCAGCTCTGATTGTAGATGGCTGTGGGATACGGAGTGGTGTTGGCCCATGCCCCTATCCCTCCACCGCCGGAGAGAGGGGCGTAGGAGACACCCGCAAGGATAATGCCACCATTCGTGCTACCCCCGATGCAATAGATGTAGCCTCCGTTGATCACGCAGCTCTGACCTTCGACCCCAGTTGGATATGAAGTCGACGCCGACCATGCTCCTATCGCTCCCGATGAAGACACGGTCGCAAGGTACGTTTGATTGTGGTACTTCAAGCCGTCAAAGCCGCCGACGCAATAGATGACGCTGTTGTAGGCGGCACAGCTTTGAAGCTCAACGGCAAAGGGATAGGCAGTCGCAGACGTCCAAGCCCCCAGGCCGGACCCTGCAGGCTGTGCGTAGTTGACCGAGGTTGTGCGGGAGCTGCCGTCATAACCGCCGACGCAATAGATGTAGATTACTGCGGCTACGCAACTCTGACCGGCTGAGACTTGAGGATATGCGGCGCCTGCAGACCAGATCCCAATACTGCCAGATGAAGAGATCGAGGCGTACTCAACACTGTTCGAGTAGCCAATCCCGTTGGAGCCGCCTATGCAGTAAATCCGTTGAAAGTCGGCGTTGGCAACACAGCTGTGGAGAAGAACACCAGTAGGGTAAGCCGTAGTCTGACTCCACGCTGATCCCAGGCTCTCGCTCCTGACACTCACCAGTCCGAACGAGAGGACAATTAGCGCAATCACCAGCGCTCTTAGAAGAGGCAACCCCTTCTTTGTGGACACGCGGTCCACTTCATCAGGCCATGCAATTAACTCTTGGGCCTTCCCAGCGGGCAAATCATTATCTATCTAACTGCGGCAGTGGCGGCAGGGCCCGTAGCCTAGACATTCGTAGGGGAAAGGGGAACGTCCGAACGGGACATCCTCACTTCAAACACGGATCAGGGCGTCAGCCTCCGAAGCTGAAGAGGACCACCTCAGAAACCATGGGTTCGAATCCCATCGGGCCCGCTATCATTTGACACTGGACCCACTTTCTTGGAATCAGTTAGGCTGGCTGATGCTGTCGTCTCGTCGAAGGCAACGCCAAAGCGGCATGAATGCGCCAGTATCGGTCTATGAATTGCTACAATGGGGAGACTCCTCGCACGCAGCGGGAGCGCACTTCTCCGCCGCCAACAGATGGCTAGAAGGGGTCCGAACCTCAATCGTTTCTCGATTTGAGACACCTCCATACGCTCTACCCGCTAGAGAGGACAGCATACCGAACTCGGGCCAACAGTAATCACATGCAACCTCTCGACTACGGCGAGGCTGTCGGTTCAATATCGGCAGTTTATCACACGTGGCGCCAAAGTCGTAAATAGCTACGCCCGCCCTTAGGTCAATCTTGTGCAAAGATGTGACCAATCCAGACTAGGCGCTCGTAGACAGGACCAGTCGATTGACAACTTACCACGAAGCGTTGTGATGTCAAGATTCATTGTAATTCTCTTGCTCGTGATTTCAACCGTTGCCGTCTTTGAAATATCCACCGCGCCTGCTCGCGCCGCAAGCGCCACGGGGATTGGAGCCTGGACCGAGTCTACGGATTATGGAGCTTCTGCGGGAAGCAGCGGTGCTGGCGGTATCGCCGTAGGGTCGCAAGCATGTGTCACGAACAACGGCTACATCTACTGCGTCGGTGGTAGCGGTAGTTCTGGCATAATCAGTAAGGTCTTCTTCTCCCAATTGTCTTCGTCCGCTGTTGGCGCCTGGACCGAGACCACTGATTATGGGGCGTCCTCGGGGACTGGCGGTACCGGCGGAGTGATCATAGCTAACCAGGCCTGCGTGGCGTACAACGGCTACATCTACTGCGTCGGAGGAGTCGGTGGTTCCTTTTCCTCCTCTGTCCTCAGCAAGGTCTTCTATGCTCAGCTGTCGTCCTCTGGGGTAGGCGCCTGGAGCGAGACTACCGACTACGGGGCCGCATCGGGTACGAGCGGTAGTGGAGGGGTACGGGTCCAAGGCGAATCATGCGTCGCGTACAACGGGTACATCTATTGCGTCGGTGGGTTCGCGCCCGGTGGCGTCAGCAAGGTCTTCTACGCCCAGCTGTCTTCGGCGGGCGTAGGGGCGTGGACCGAGACCATCGACTACGCTGCTTCCTCGGGCACAAATGGAAGCGGCGGCATATCTGGCGACCCCACGTGTGTCGGAGCCAGTGGCAACATCTACTGTGTGGGGGGGATTACGAACACTATCTGGATCAGCAAGGACTTCTATGCTTCTCTGTCTTCAACCGGAGTCGGAGCCTGGAGCGAAACGGTAGACTACGGCGCAACCTCGGGCTCGACGGGAACTGGTGGACACCCGATTGAAGGACCGGCCTGTGGCGTATCTGGAACCCAAATCTACTGCGTAGGGGGATATGACGACCCAGTCAGCCGGTGTTTCTATGTTGCTTACTCCGCTTCGGGCCTCGCGTCATGGACAGGATGCACCGACTATGGGGCGACTTCGGGCACCGATGGAAACGGTGGAATCATGCTCTACAACCACGCGTGCATCATATCCGGCCAGTTGATCGTTTGCGCTGGCGGCGATTCTTACGGTGGGTATCTGAGCGATGTTTTTGTTGGCACGATTACGACCACAACAGCAAAAACACCGACGACGACCACCGGATTCTGCGCTACGTCGAGTTTGCGTCCCGACTCCTTTGAATGCACAGCGGTTGCGTCCGGCCTCGGCGGGTCTTCAGCCCCTGGTCCGACCGGCGCGATCTCGTGGGCAACTTCGGGCACTGGATCCTTCTCGGCCGGTTCATGCACACTGGCCCAACCGAGTGGCAGCAATCCGTTCTGCACTGTCTTCTACACACATTCGCTTTCTGATTCCCAAGCAAATCTCACAGCGTCCTACGGCGGCGACCCGCTCTTCTCGGCGAGTACGGGTACAATTTTGGCTGCGAAGCTGAATCCGGATGATACCGTCCAATGCCTCCCCTCGACCTCGGCCGCAGGTTCGTTCATCTGCACCGACACCGTTTCACGAGCTAGCTCCATCGACGCCACGGGAGCAGTCTCTTGGGGTAACAGCGGATTTGGAACATTCTCCCCAAGCTCATGTACGCTTTCGCACAAGACATGCTCAGCCATCTGGACTCCCTCTACCTCGGACGGGGTTGTCACCATCACAGCCTCCTACGGCGGGGACAGAATATACTTGCCCAAATCAACCGCTACCACCAGTACGCCTTCTAAGACAACTCTCTTTTGCGTGTACGGGCGGACGGCCCAACCCCCCGCTTACTGCCTCGCAACCGTGCAGGGCGCTACCCCTTCAGGCCCCTCCAGACCGGGACCCACAGGGACTGTCAGATGGCAAAGCTCTGGCTCAGGACAAATCTCCGACCCCTCTTCGACGTGCACGCTTCCGGGCAAAGCCGTCAACGACGTCTGCCCTATGGGTTACTTCCCTTCAGCCTCAGATGGCTGGGTGACAATCACGGCTTCCTACGGAGGAGATTCGCTCTACAGGCCAAGCACCGGAAGCACGACGATCACAATAATTGCGACCACCACGGCCTCAGCGAGCACATCGACGACGACCACGACCAGTACCACGACATCCAGGGCGTCCATTACGACAAGCTCTGGCACCACAAGTTCCACCGGCACCTCCCCGACCACATCGGCCACGACTAGCTCTTCGTCTTCGACCGTGACCGCCACGACCTCGACAACCTCGACACTGACCACGTCCCCCACAACTACAAGTTCTGCCATTTCTTCGGGTGGGGTTTCCGGGATCCCTGAACTCCCAGCTCAGCTTGGCCTTGCGATTCTCGCTACTGTGGTCATTGTGGCGTCCTACGTCCTTGCCAGACGTGTAATGCCTCCCCGGGTCTGACCCCTCCGGGCCCGCTTCATTCTTGCATCGATGTCGTGGTGGTGGGCGCAGCGTCTCCGTTTCGAACAATCATGTGAACCGAGTCGCATCCCCGGACGTGGGTCGGAGCCTCCGACTGCGCGAATACCAGCATGCCGGCATGTCTCGGCTTTTAGCTCGCCTTTTCCGGCTCGGCGTAGCCCAAGCTCCTCATGTACACGCACTGCCCCATGGGTATGGAGAAGTCTGCTGGGCCGAGGCTGACCCCTTCCCCGGGAGTCGTCACCAGCCCCCGGACGAGGACTACTGGAGTGGCCTCGTCGGCCTCTCCCATCACCAGCTGCGCCCCCGTGCAAATGTCATCTGCGATTGCCTGCCGCGTGACCTTCAGGGGGGTCCCGAATAGGTCTGGGTGACCGCGCAGGTCTCTGATCGCCTGGATGCCGACCGCCGCCAGCGCCACGCCGACGGTACCCATTCTGGTCGGCATCAGTCTGCTGTCTGAGACAACCACCCCTACGCGAACGCCCCTGCGCGACTTCAGGGCCTCAACAATCCGAGCGGCCGACCGCTTCGAATCCTGGGGGTAGAGAACAACCCTGCCGTGCTCGATGTTGGACTTGTCGATTCCCGCGTTGGGGGTCAGCAGACCGTTCCAGAGGGTCAGCACGAACCCCGGAATCCCCCCTATGATGGAATCGCTCTCTTGGATTATCAGCTGGCACAGTTCAGGCACAATGTCGTACTTCCTGGAGAGTTCCCTCGCCTCGTCGGTGGGCTTCACTGAACTCAAGGACACGATTCTTCCCTCTGATATGGCCAGGAACTTGCTCGAGACCACCAGCACGTCTCCATCGCGCAGCTCATCGCCGACGAGGTCGTCCAGGAGAGCGACCAAGTCGAACGCTGAGTTGCGCCTCATCGTCTTGTAGGGCGTGAATGTGATCAACGTTACCTGTTCAACGTCGTCATAATTAAGCGAACATCTCAGGAATAACCGTTCCCGATTGCGCTTCCATTGCGTCGACGACGGACCCTGCTGTCCTTCCTCGCTGAGGAAATTTCTCGCGCTCGCTGCTGGTGGTCATGTCGACGTCCAGCAACAGTGAACGAGGCAACCAAAAGGAGGCCGTCGCGACGTCCAGAGCTGTAGGACCGAAGATTGCGAATCATTTTTAACGAGTGGCAACCGCTGAAATCCCAGATGAAGTTCCTGTTCGTCACCTACGAGGCTCTGTCAGCCGACCTCGCGTGGCAGCTGAAGAAGGAGGGACACGATGTCAAGTTCTATTGCCACGACCAGGCGGAGAAGGACGTCGGGGACGGATTCTTCGAGAAGGTCGAAGAGTGGGAGCCGTTCAAAGATTGGGCTGACGTGATCATCATGGACGACATCGACTTCGGACCGAAAGCGGAGCAGCTCAGAGCAGAGGGCAAGCACGTCGTGGGCGGCTCAGTCTACACCGACAAATTGGAGCTCGACAGAGAGTTCGGGCAGGTGGAGCTGAAGGCAGCGGGGGTCGGCATCCTTCCGAGCTGGAACTTCGATTCGTTCGACAAGGCCGTTGCGTTTGTGAAAGCGAATCCCGACAGGTACGTGATCAAACCGAGCGGCAAGGCGCAGAACGAGAAGGAACTGCTCTTCATAGGGCAGGATGAGGATGGAAAGGACGTAATCCAGGTACTGGAACACTACAAGGCGAACTGGTCCAAGAAGATCAAGGAGTTCTTGATCCAGAAGTACGCGGAGGGAGTCGAGATCGCGGTGGGGGCATTCTTCAACGGGAAGGATTTTGTCCTTCCCATAAACGTCAATTTCGAGCACAAGAGGCTCTTCCCGAACGAGCTGGGGCCAAGTACGGGCGAGATGGGATGCTACGACGACAAGACGGAGGTCCTGACGACTAGCGGGTGGAAGCTCTTCAAGGACGTTATTCCGTCAGACAAGATCTGCACGCTTAACCCTTCAACGCATATGATCGAATACCAACACCCATCAGCAATTGTCTCGTTCCGACATCACAGGAAGCTGGTTTCAATAAGAAACAGGGCTCTTGACATAATGGTTACGCCTGACCATAACATGTATGTGGAATCCCAGCAGGACGCCAAGAAGAAGAGAGACAGATTCGAGTTAGTGAAGGCCAAGGACCTCGAGAGCCAATCCCTGATTATGAGGACCGGCCGGTGGGTTGGCATAGAGCTCGAGAACCTTGTTCTACCATCCGTCGAGCTTGGCCACTACGAGGGCCGACAAGTAGTATTCCAGGAAACAGGGTCGTTGGCAATCCCGATGGACCTGTGGTTGGCTTTCTTCGGAATCTGGCTTGCCGATGGTTACGCTTCCGACAAGAGCGGCAGTTTCGTGGTGGGCATCTCCCAAAAGGAGGGACGCAAGGCCGCGGAGATTGAAGAACTGTTGTCGCAGTTCCCGTTCAAGTTTGCTCTTCACGGGAATCAGTACGCATGTTATAACAAGCAGCTCGGTTCCTTTCTTGCAAAATTCGGAACCGCACGCGAAAAGTATGTACCAGATTTCATCAAACAGTTAAGCTCACGGCAAATCTCGATATTTCTGGACTGGTTCAGGCTCGGAGATGGAACCTTGATGAGGAGCGGTTTCAGAATCTTCTACACTTCATCCCGAAAGTTGGCAGACGACATTCAGGAACTCCTGCTAAAGGCGGGGAGGCTCGGCATTGTGAAGAGCAGGCGTCGCAAGGGCAGAAGATGGATCGTGAACCACTACGCGAACGCCTCGAGAATCCAGTTTGAGGTGATTGAGCGAGTCAGGAAACTGAACTCGTGGATAGACCGCAGAGACATTCAGGTCGTCGACTACCGAGGGGTTGTTTATTGCGCGACCGTGAAGAATCATGTCATGTACGTCAGGAGAAACGGCAAACCATACTGGTGCGGCAACACCAGCATATACTGGACCAAGACCAACCCGGTCTTTGAGAGCACCCTGCTGAAGACCAAGGAGAAGCTGGCGGCCAGCGGTTACGTGGGATACATCGACATCAACTGCATTGCGAACAGCAGGGGAATCTGGCCACTAGAATGGACCTCGAGGTTCGGCTACCCCACCATAAGCATCCAGATGGAGGGAATCACGAGCGAGTGGGGAACCTTCCTGTCGGACCTTGCGCATGGGAAAGATGCGCAGCTCAGGACGAAAAAGGGATACCAAGTGGGAGTGGTCGTCACCATCCCCCCATGGCCCTTCGAGGACGAGAAGGCGTTCAGGAAGTATTCCGAGGGCGCCTCCATCCTCTTCAGGAGGCAGTCACGGGAGGGCCTGCACATAGGCGAAGTGAAGCTCGAGGAGGGTGATTGGCACATCGCAGGGAGGTCGGGATACGCGCTCGTGGTGACCGGCTCCGGCGCGACCATGGCCGATGCCATCAAAGAAGCATATCAGAACGTTAGGAACGTGATGATTCCCAACATGTTCTACCGCAGCGACATCGGGCAGCGCTGGACACATGACAGCGACATGCTTCTGAGTTGGGGTTATCTCTAGCCCTGCCTTTCCAGCCAGTCTTCCAGGTCGGTCATGACGGACCTAAGGTCGCGATAGCGCTTGTGAACAAGCGCCTGCCGAAGGAAGAATCCTAATTCCCAACCCTCGACCGTCTTTCCATCGGTGGAGGCGATTATCTTGGACTTCTCGACAGGATAATTCATCCCCCGCAAGCTGACCGCAACGGCCGAAGTCAGGCTGCTGACCTTGCACCAAGCCAAGTTGGTCTTACCTTCTGCGCGCACGCAAGAAATGATATGGGACGAGGACGACGAGCAATACTTGCGCGACCGAACCCAGAATAAAGGTTGTAGAGGGGAGCAGTTGACCACTGGCTATGAAAGCGTAATGAGCAGTCTGCGGAAGGGAAGAGCCGAGAGCTAGGCCGGCCAAGACGAAAGCAAGGTAGTATGATGCCTTCGGCTTGGTGAAGGTCAGCAAACTGTCGACCGCGAAGAAGATCCAGCCAGCAGCGACGAAAGCCAATGCTTCCGGCGGAAGGACCGTGTACACTTGAATCAGGAACAGCACTCCGAGAAGCGTCGAGAAGATGACGAGTACCTGAATCGTCTTTCCCGTGATCGATTTCGGCTGCGGTCCCTGGTTAGCCAGTCTCGGCTCCCTTCCTCGACTCAGTCGCTCCGCTTGCGCAGCGACTCGCCGTGGGTGCTTGTCACGCGCGCCTGCTTCGACCCGAGCAGCCTTTTCATTTTCGGTCCCATGGCATCGAAGACCGAGACCAGGTTGTACCCGGTCTCCGAGAAGGCGTGCCTGTCTCGGGGCGTGTAAACCTCCACCGCAACCTCGTATCGCGTGTGCGTCTTCCCTGGCTTCTTGGACTTCACTACGGCTCTTATCTCCTCGATGAAGGGGAAGGCCTTCAGCAGCTCTAGTGATAGCCTCTCGAACTTCATCTGGGCCTCGCTGGCTTCTAGGGGCTCGTCAGGAAGGCCGACGATGTAGTAAGGGAGCGCTTTGGTTTCGTTCGGAGACAAACGACGTCTTATTGTCGCTCTTTGAGAGCCGTTATTATGGATTCTGAGGTCCGCATCGCCATTGCCATTATTGTGACCATTGGGTTCACTGCAGGGGTGGTTGGGAAGACTGACGCGTCGCCGATGAAGAGTTTCCCCACTTCGTGCAACTCACCAGTTGGAGCAGTTGGACCTAAAGTCGGGTCAGCGCTCATCCTGCACGACCCCATTAGGTGCGCGCTGAACAACATCATCCTATTGTAATGGATGCCTGCCGACCTTACCATCTCAGCGAAGCTGTCCAAGTCCGATGTTCCCAGCGGTTTTGTTCCGGCTCCCACGAACACGGGCGTATTGTGGGTAGTCCAAATGCGGACGGCCCCAGCCGCCGCGAGTATCCTCGCGGTTTCCTCCATCCCGCGTACGAGGGTTGACCTGTCGCTTTGTTCCAATTGATACGAGACGAGAGGGAAGCCCGACCTATCCACGGAAACCGACCCAGACGACCGCTCCCTGAGGAGGATGATTGAGGCAGTCGAGCGCGAATAGTACTGCCGCATGAAATCCTTGTGCTGCTTCCCGTCAACCCAAGGTATGGAGAGAGCGAACAGCCCCGGATGCGCTGGCGCCGCCTCGACCCAGAAACCGTGGTACGTCCCGTCTAGGTCGATGAACTTCCAGACTGCAACTGTCTGTGGCGGGCCGGCCCAGGGAGAAATCGTCCTTTCGAAGACGCCCCCCACTGCAACGGTGGGGTCAAGCCTGAGGAATCGCCCCAGGTTCCTGTCCTTTACTCCGGACCTGAGAAGAAGCGCAGGAGTCTCGACCGCGCCGCACGCTACCGCTACGGCCTTGGCTTTTACCTCGACCGTCAAGTTCTTGTCTCCGAACCTGGTCGTCCCCACAACCCCCGTGGCCGCACCGTCTCGGACGACGACCCTGTCGACCTTGGTGTCGAAGAGGAACCGGGCTCCCTTGCTGCTGGCCGACGGTAGATAGTTCAATGTCGTCGACTGCTTGCAAGAGTAGGTGCAGCCGTAGGTGCAGTAGTCACATCTCTCGTTGCATCCCACAGCGTTGCGCTGTATGACCTCAAAGTCCGTTCCTTCCTTGTAGCCGAGCGAGACGCAGCCGTCCCAGAGCGCCTGGTTGTTGCCGTTCCTCTGGCTCTCTTGCTTGTTGACCTTCAGAGCCGACCAGACCCGGTTCAGGTAGGGCTCGAACTTCAAGCCTGCAACGCCATCGATTCCAAAGTCGGCCTCCCACTCCTTGAGGATCCTGGTGGGTGGTCTGAGGCAGGTGCTCCAGTTGACCGTGGTCCCGCCACCCGCGCCGCGCCCTGCGAGAAGAACGAAAGAGAGGTCCTTAGTGGCAGCGGTCCCGCTCTGCTGGAAGAGCTTCTGCATCATCGGGAGCTCGCTCCTCTTGAAGGTCTCGGATGTCTCGTACGGCCCCTGCTCCACGACCAGGACCCTGAAGCCCGCCTCGCTGAGCATCGCTGCAATCACACTCCCCCCAGCGCCCGAACCCACAACGCAGACGTCGCACTCAAGCCTAGAGTCTGACTCCAGCTTGAGCGGCGCTATCCTGAGATCGTTGGGCATGGGGACTGCGGGGGAGCTCCCGGGGCCTGGGTAGCCTATCTCGCTCCAGTTCGGGTTCATGCCGTTCTCGTCTGTGACTGTGTAGGCGAGAAAGCAAGCGAGCCTCTTCAGCGCTTGGAAGGCGGTCCGCTTCAGAGGGAGGGGGCTGTCACGCCACCTTGAGAGGTACCGCTGCCTTCCGGTGTCGTCCAATTGCGAGAATCTGGATGGCGACGAAGCTAGGACCAGATTGTAAAACCGGCTGTCGAACACCCTCAGGATGCGACGGAAGTCCTCGGCACTGCCCGGCTGAAGGGCGGACTCCACGCTCTCGGCCAGGGCCGAGTCGACTGAGAGGTCGGAGGCTTTCCTTCGGTAAAACTCTGATTTGCCGCCCACATCAGGGAAGATCGCGTCGCATACCGCTCTCAGAGTTAGTCGCTCTTCCTGCGAGAGCTTCAACTCGCCTGTCGTATCGCCCTCCATAATTAAGGCCTACAGCGGGAGGACGCCTTGGAGTTCCGCCAACGAGCCGATCACGACATCGGCTCCTTCGCCTCTGAGTCTTTCGGCCGTGTAGTTTCCGGTGGCCACAGAGATGACCTTCAGGCCCGCCGTCTTTGCAGCCATGATGTCGTAGACGCTGTCGCCCACGTAGAATACCTGGTCCTCACGTAGTGCGAGGACTGAAAGGGCCTGTTTCACTCCTCCGGGACTGGGTTTCATGGAGTCTACGTCGTCTCTAGTGAGGACGAAGTCGAAGTAAGCGAGGAGGGAACCTCGCTTCAGCACGTCCGTCGCCGCGCGCCTGCCGCTGTTCGTGAGCACGGCGAGCTTGACGTGCTTCCGCTTTAGTGATTCGAGCGCATCGTAAACTCCCGGGAGGACGGTGATCCTGGGCGAAGTTTTCAGCTCGAAGTCGTCGAGAATGGCGTAGAGTTTTCGTCGAACATCTCCGAACTTTGCATTTACGGCACCGCTGGAGACTTGGCCTTGGGCATAGTCGACGACATGCTGCGTCGGTGACGTTGGGGAGAGTCCGCTCGTGTCGAAACCGAGTCTCGTGAGCTCCTCGAACAGCGCCTTCCTTGATCCTTGGACGTCGAACTCGAAGGAAACCAGAGTCCCGTCAATGTCGAAGAGGACTCCGAGCGCCATCTCTGACTAGATCTTTCTCTTGCCGAAGAGGATTAGGATCGCGGCGCCGGCAAGTCCGAGGGCGACGACGAGGATCGCAACAGCGTCAGTCAGGTCTCCCGAAGCGAACGCAGTTGACAAGAGGGACAAACTCAGAGAGTCAGCCCGCCCGTTTGTATTTATCCGTTGCAAGATTCGTCGTTACATCCCACACCCTTGAAACCGTTAAGTAAGTTGAGGGGGGTTCGGAAATGATTGGCTGTTAGAGTCACATGTTACGGAGGTGTCGGCGAGATTGGGGGCAACAAGTTCCTCCTGGAGGACAAGGACACGAAGGTCCTGCTTGACTTCGGAGCCGGTTTCAACGATGGCACACAGTATTTCGATTCGGGCATCAAGCCGCGGGGAGTGAACGGCGCAGGCGACCTTTTCGAATTCGGTCTCCTCCCTGAAATTCCAGGGCTTTACTCCGAGGAGGCTCTCCAGAACACCGAACTGAAGCACAGGAAACCTGAGGTTGACGCGATAGTGCTCAGCCATTACCACTGGGACCACACAGGCCGTATCCAATACGTCGACCCCGCGATACCAGTCCATTGTGGAGAGACTACAGCGAGAATACACGAGGCCTACAGTGAAGCGGGCGACTCGGCCCTCGACGGCCACGAACTGAAGACTTTCAGGACTGGGGACACGTTCACGATCGGGTCGATGGAATTCGTCCCCGTGCACGTTGACCATTCAATCCCGGGCGCATACGGGTTCATTATCCACACTACCGCGGGCGTCCTCGCCTACACCGGGGACTTCAGGTTTCACGGTCCGGCAGGCTCGATGACACGTGATTTTGTCCAGGCTGCAAGGGCCGAGAAGCCAGCTCTGCTCATCTCCGAGGGGACGAGGGTCAGCCCGAAGGACCCGAAAAGTGGAATGAGCGAGAGGGCGGTCCTGAACGAGACACTGAGGGTGATGGGCTCCTGCGGGAAACTAGTCTTCTCCTCCTTCAGGGGGAACGACATTGACAGGATCAACACCTTCGCCAAGGCGGCGGAGGCGACCGGAAGGCAGCTTATCGTATCTATGAAGACGGGACTCATGCTCGAGAAACTCGCAAACGATGGGGGAATCAAAGTCCCCAAGCTGGGCAAAGATGCGTTCGTCTACGTCAGGAGGAAAGGGAGCGGCAGGATAGACGACAAGGACTATAGGACATGGGAGAGGCGATTCCTCGCCGACGGGCGGACGGCGTCGCAGATCAGAGAGAACCAGAGGTCGGTCTTCCTCCACCTTGAGACATGGAACCTGCCCGAGACGATAGACATCAGGCCTGAGAAGGGGGGAGTCTATCTCCATTCATCCACGGAAGCGTTCAACGAGGAAGGAGAAACCGAAGAGGTAGTGGTCAGGAATTGGATAGACCATCTGGGCTTCAGCTACCACCAGATACATGCGTCCGGGCATGCGCCGATGGACGGAGTAAGGAAGATGGTCGCCGGAGTCGGGGCCAAGAGGGTCGTCCCGGTGCACACCGAGAATCCGTCCATGTTCACCCGGTTCGCGAAAGGCGTCGTCGTGCCACAGAAAGCCAAAGCCATCTCGCTCGAAACGTGACAGCTTAAAGCGCAGGGCATGGCCGAGCTTGTGTGCCTGGTGCCCGGGCTGTATTGGCCGACAAATGGAATCTTTCGAGCGTGCTGGACGCCCGCACAGGCCAGGATTTCGATAAAGTCAAAGAACAACTCGAGGCAGAGGTCAAAGAGTTTGAACGCCTGAGGCCAGGCCTGGCCCAACTTGACCGGGAGGGATTGATGGGCGCGCTGGACGCGTACTCTCGCATGTCCGAGCTCAAGCAGAGGCTGAACAGCTACTCGCTGATGCTTTTCTCCGAGGACACCAGGAACCAAGAGGCCAAGGTGCTGGTCGACAGGGCATCTGACATGTGGGCCGAGGTCGACAACAGGGCGCTCTTCTTCAGGCTCTGGTGGATTTCACTTCCAGACGAGAAGGCAGCTGACCTCCGGCCGCCTGGAGGCGACTATGCGTTCTTCCTCGATTCCCTTCGCAAGCTGAAGCCATACACTCTGGAAGAGAAGGTAGAGCAGGTCATCAATCTGAAAAACACCACAGGCGCGTGGCAGTGGGCCCATCACTACGACCATCTGACCTCGTCATTCACCTTCCTGCTCACCGTCAGAGGCAAGCCGATGAAAGACGAGAAGGGGAGGCCAAGAAGGCTGGTTGCGAGCGAGGTCGCGAGGCTGTTCGCGTCGCCCGACAGTAAGATGCGCGTGGCCGCCTACGATTCCCTGCTCGCCAAGTACGCCGAAAACGGCAGCGTCCTCGGAGACGTGTACCGAACGGTTGTCAGGGACTGGAAAAACGAATCCGTCAAGCTGAGGGGATACCCTTCCCCGATAGCTGCAAGGAACACGGAGAACGACGTTCCGGACGCTTCGGTCAGGACCCTGCTCGAGGTGTGCAGGAAGAACATCGGGGCCTTCCAAGACTTCTTCGCGTTGAAGGCGCGCATCATGGGCTGGAGGAAGATGAGTAGGTACCACATCTACGCCCCCTTGAGCCGGACCGAGAAGAGGGTCGGATACGCGGCGGCCGTAAAACAGGTAATGGAGGCTTTCGAAATCTTCGACCATGGATACGCGGCCCTAGCCAAGCATGTCTTCGAGGACCGGCACGTCGACGCCTTCCCGAGGGTGGGCAAGACATCTGGAGCCTACTGCATGAGCGTAACCCCGAAGATCACACCCTACCTGTTCCTCAACTTCGCCAACGCGCCCCGGGACATTTACACAATCGCCCACGAGTCCGGGCACGCCGTGCACAGCCAGCTGGCCTCTTCCCATTCGATGCTCACATTCCACCCGACTCTGGTGCTCGCTGAGACCGCGTCTGTCTTCGGCGAAATGTTGTTGTTCGACAAGATGATGAAAGAGGAAAAAGACGCCGGGGTGAAGAAGGCGGTCCTGATCGACAAGATCTCAGGGATGTACTCCACGATTGGTAGACAAGCCCATTTCGTTATCTTCGAGAGCGACGCTCACCTTGCTGTTGGGGAGAACGCCACTGTCGACGATCTCTGCTCTCTGTACCTTCAGAACCTGAAAGGGCAATTCGGCAGGCGGGTCGAGGTGCCGGCATCGTTCCAGTGGGAGTGGACCTACATTCCCCACATCTATCACACGCCCTTCTACTGCTATGCGTACGCCTTCGGGAACCTGCTCAGCCTCGCCCTGTACGAGAGATACAGAGAAGAGGGGAAGGAGTTCGTCCAGAAGTATCTGCGGTTGTTGTCTCACGGGGGTTCTATGAGCCCGAAGATGATCCTGGGGGAGGTGGGGGCGGACATGGACTCGGAGGGATTCTGGCAGGGTGGCTTCGACGTGATAACGAGGATGGTTTCAGAACTGAGAAGGCTGTAGGCGACCAAACGCAAAAATAAGCACGGACTGACGCGAGAGCGCTTGAAGCTGGAGCAGGCGAAGGGGTTGGCCGAGTACGCGGTCAGGCAGGCAACTGCCGCGGGGGCCAGCTACGCCGAAGCCAGGGTGCAAGGGACCCGCGGGAGGGAGTTCGTACTCAAGAACGGGGAGCCTCAGCCGTCTTTCTTCTCGGAAGGTTTCGGCCTCGGGCTGCGAGTGCTTAGCAAAGGGGCCCTCGGGTTCGCGGCGACCAACGCCCTTGACAGGAGGTCGGTGAAGGAGCTTACAACGAAGGCGGTGAGGCTGGCCCGAGCCTCCGCCTCGATCCTCGAGAAGCCCATAGTCTTCGACCACTCCAAGGCCTCCAGGGGGAGATGGGCCGCACCGGAGAAGGTCAAGATAGAGAACGCGGACGCCCAGTGGCTAAGGCGAGTCCTCCTGGACATGGAGTCGAGGATCGCGGACGGCAAAGCCGGAGTCACGATTCCAGGGAGGATCTTGGGCCTCGGAGCAGAGGTCGAAGAGAAGTTCTACGTAAACAGCGACGGCGCGAGGGTTCAGAGCCGGCTCCCCCGCATTGGATTCTTCGGCTCAATTACCGCAGCGGAGGGCGGCGAGATGGCCCAGCGTTTCATACAGGCCGGGGAGAGCGGGGGGCTTGAGGTCGTGAAAAGGATCGGGCTTGTCGAGCGGGTAGAGGAGGAAGCAAAGGTGATGGGTCGGGTGCTCCGGACTTCGGCCAAGCCTCCCACGGAGACGATTGACGTCATACTGGGGCCAGAACTGTCGGGGATTGCGGCCCACGAGTCTGTCGGGCACCCCCAGGAGGCGGACAGAATCCTCGGCCGGGAAGGGGCGCAGGCCGGAGAGTCATACCTGAAGGCCGACGGCCTCGGCAGGAAGATCGGGAGCGATCAAGCCAACGTTAGCGACGACCCCACGCTGCTGCACTCGAACGGGTACACACCTGTGGACGACGAGGGAGTCCAGGGAAAGAAGAGGCGGCTCATCAAGGACGGAATCATAAACGAGTTCCTGCAGAACAGGTACACTGCCGCCGAGTTCGGGGTGGAGAGCAACGGAGCCTCGAGGAGTTCCGGATTCGACCGGGAGCCGATAATCAGGATGTCAAACACATTCGTCGAGCCCGGGGACTACACGCTTGACGAGATGCTGAAGGAGGTCAACCTCGGCATCTACTTCAAGACATTCACGGAATGGAACATCGACGACAAGAGACTCAATCAGAGATACGTCGCTCTGGAGGCGTACCTGATAGAACACGGCGAAATGAAGGGCATGGTGAAGGCCCCCGTACTGGAGATCACGACACCCAAGCTTTGGGGCAGCGTGAAGGCTAGGGGCAAGAGGATGGAGTTCGAAGCTGCCACGTGCGGCAAGGGAGACCCTCAGCAGGGCGCACCCGTCTGGACCGGCGGACCAGACACCCTGCTCGGGGGAATCCGCCTGGGCTCGAGGTGATTGGTTGGATCTAGAGCGGCTCAACGAGATTGCCGTGGCGGCAGCCGGGAAGCTGAAGGTTGACGATGCGGTCGCGTTGACAGTCGACAACAGCGAGAGGATGGTGAGGTTCGCGAACAACTCGGCGACTGTGGTCAAGCAGGTCGAGGAAACGGAGCTGATGGTCTATCTCGCGAAGGACGGCCGGAGGGCGATTGCATCCACCTCCAACCCTGACGAGGTGAACGTAAAGCGCTTCGTGGGCGACCTCTTCGGGTCGATGAAAGGCCTCCCCAAATCGGAATACGTTCCCCTCCCGGCAAAGGCAATGCAGTACAAACCCATGCCTGAGAGGTTCGACAGGAGGCTGGCGAACATCGGGGGCAAGTTGCCGGAGCTCGCCGGAGTCGCCATAGACGCCTCCTTGAGCGCTGGCGGAGAGAGGTCCGCTGGTGTGATTGAGGCTTCGGCTGCATCGTTCTTCATACTGACGTCTGCGGGCACCAAGGGCACAGACGCGCGGACATCGATTACGCTGAACATCAGGTCGTTTTCGGAAGGGGATGCGAGCGGACACGGTCTCTCCTGCTCTTCCACGCTTTCAGGTTTCGACCCAGCCAGAGCTGGCAAGAGGGCAGGCGAAGCGGCTAAGAAAACAGTCCAGGCGACCTCGCCCGAACCAGGGGAATACGAGGTGCTGTTGAGCCCCGCGGTCGCCTCGAACCTTATCGAAACTGTCGCGTCCGCCGCCTCCGCATTTGCTGTTGATGCCGGAATCTCCTACCTTGCCGACAAGGTCGGGAAGCAGGTGGCGGGGGGCTCTTTCGAGCTGACTGATCACGGTTATCTCAGCGGGGCGCTTGGGGGGAGGAGCTTCGACGACGAGGGGATGCCAACGGGCTCGACCAAAATCATCGAGCATGGAAAACTGACAGGATACCTCCACAACCTGACCACGGCCAGGAAGTGGAAGACGCAGACCACAGGCAACGCCGGGCTTGTCCAGCCCCACCCGTGGAACCTGGAAGTTGATGCCGGTGATTCCTCATACGACGAGATAGTGAGGGAAATGAAGCATGGGGTCATCCTGACGAGCAACTGGTATACCCGGTTCAAGAACTACAGGACGGGCGAGTTCTCGACCGTTCCACGCGACGGGGCATTCAAGGTAGAGAATGGGGTTGTTGTGGGGGCGCTCAAAGGGATGCGGCTGGGCGATGACCTGCAGAGAATGTTCTCCTCAGTCAGACTCCTCTCCAAAGACAGGGAGTGGGTGGAGTGGTGGGAGGTGGACACGCCGACACTGTGTCCTTGGGTGCTGGTAGATGGCGCTAAAATAACGAGAGCCTACGAGTAGGTCCGCGCTCGCGGACCCTGGGGCTAGCGCACTATCGGAATTGCCTGCAGGGCAGACTTGATCGACTCTGGTGTAGGCTCGTAGTCGGTCAGGGTGTTGTTCAGCTTGTCATCGTAGGCCTTCAGGTCC
>JAJTZC010000014.1:28197-30929 GCA_032906705.1 Nitrososphaerales archaeon | reverse complement strand
AGGCCTGCGCAGAGAGAACCTCTTTCTCGTACCAGTCTCTGTATTCGTTCTGCCGCAGGATGTCTCGCTTGAGGTATCCATCATTCACCAGCTCCTCTACTATCTTCTGGGCCGCGAACACTGAGGGAGTAACCTTCGCCGCCCTTGCGGCCGCATCGAGCGCGTCAGCGATCCGCGAATCGTTGAACTCCACGTCGAGAGTGCTGACGATGCCGCTCGTCACGCTGCTGGCCGCCCTGACCAAGTGGACGATGTCGTCCACGGGTTCCCATGGGTTCTTCTCGAGGATGTCGACGACATGCGCAGTCTCCTTCACCGTGAGGCTGTGCTTCTCTATGGCCAGCCCTACCGCTTCCTTCTGCCGGTTGGTTTCGAGCTTCGCGAGCTCCTCGGCGTGGTGCACCGTTATGATTCCCTTACTCCTGGTTGGCCGGGGCCTTGAGACCCCAGGCTTCAGGGCCGACCGGGTGGTCTTCGCCTTGCCCCACACGACCTTCGCCTTGACCCTGTCAGGCAGCTCCGAAACTTTGAGAATCCTGAGCAGCCATTTGTGATCGACGTTGTACTGCCTTGCGACCTCCCTTATGCTCAGACCGCAGGTGTTGACCAGAAGCTTCAGCGCCTCCGCGAACTCTGCGGGGTTGTACCGCCACCTTTTCAGGTTGTCATCGATCATTACCCTGACCACGGCTTCGTCGTCCATCTCCCTTACGACGAGGTCCTTCCCCACCTCAAGCTCTCCGTAGCCAAGGACTTCTGTCATCGCTTTGAAGCGCGTGTGGCCGCAGATTATCTCGTATCCTCCACTACACGGCCTCACGAGAATCGGGTTGAACGGGTGCCCGCCGCTCTTCCTGATGCTCTCGGAAAGCGCCATGAGCCTGTTCGTTACCGGGTCGTCGTTCTCTGGTGCGTTCTTGTCCTGGGGTGGTAGCTTGGTGAAATCGACTCTAGGGTTAAGCGGGTGTGGTTTGATCTTAGAAATTGGTATCTTGGTGCCTGTGGTTACTTCTTCCATTCCTTTCCACCTCCATTTTCTTGAATCCGACCCAATCATTCTACACTGGTGTAAGCTGAACCTGCCTGCCTCCAAACAGGTTCGAGCACTTCCCAGGTGAAGGGCTTCGTTGGGTCCTCCACAAGGACCGCAGACACATTCTGAACGCCTCCTATCACCTCTCTCGTATGGTCCCACGCTTCACCGGTGAAGACGATGAAGATCACTGGGCCATACCTCGACAGGTCACGTATCTGCCGGATATGGTCGCAGAAGTTGTCGGGCGGTATGTTGTCGGAGAGAACCATCGTGAGCTGCCTTCCGACCCTCTTCGCGTAGCTGACCGCCCTCTCCATCATCATGCCGGCGAGGCAGTCCCCGAACCCTTCGACATCGATTATGGCGCTGACCGCGGCGCCGTAATCCCGGCTCGGTTCGAAAACTGTCTCCTTCAGGACCGCGGCCCTGTAAGCTTCGCCGACGATGCTGATGAGGGAGAAGTAGTCGCCGAAGTAGTTGGCCGTCTCTATCAGCCCTATCGCGGCCTCCACCACGCGGTCGACTTTTTCCCCCTCCATCGATCCTGAGGAGTCGACTATGAGACACAGGTTCCCCAGTCCGGTGGATGTCGTCTTCTGCTTCACCTCCATCCTCGCAAGGGTCGTGATTCCGGGTATGATCGCCCCATACCTCGAGACAGTCGCCTTGATGTCGAGCTTCTTCAGTGGCATGCCGAGCGACCAGCGCGAGGCCGGCACCGTGACCTGCGATTCATGCTTCCCCACGAACTTCTTGACGATTGGGATGACCTTCGAGTAGGCCGACCACACGGTGAGGTGCCTGACAATCCGCTTCTCCCGGCTTTTCAGCAGCTGCTTTGTCTCCTCGGAGAGTTCGCCGTAGAGCTTTGCGAGTGCCATTGCGACCTCCTGTGCTTCGCTGGACGACATCTTGCCCTTCGCCGGAAGCGGCTTCACGAGCATGGGTCTGAGGGGCTCGCTGCCCTTGCCGGAACTCGCATCGCCGCCGGGTTCCTTCTTCCTCTTTCCCTCTTTGGTGTCGTCGCTGCTGTTCCAGTCCTCGTCGTAATCCAGTGGCTCCGTGAAGAGGTCCTTCGTGAGCCTGGCCAAGTCGCGTATCCTGTTCGGCTTGCTCCTATCGTCATTGAACAGGGCGCCGTAGCACCTGGCGGCAAGGTCGCTCTTCCCCTTTGGCTTCTTTCTTCCGCTCCACTCCGAGAGCGTCATCCTGTCCATCTCCCGCAGCAGCTTCACGCCGTCCGGAAGGCCACGTGCCGGATGCTCTCCGAGAGTCTCCCGCAGCCCCCTTGCATAAGCGTCGGCCCAGGGGCATACGCCTAGGAGGTGGCCGACCGTGTTGGCCCTTTCTATGGCCGCGTCGCTCATGACGTTTGTGAAATCCTGAGGCTGCTCCACGCCCTCCTCCGTAGCTATCGCCTCCCACAGGAGTTGTCCGGCCTGTGTCCCCGGCTCCTGGGCCCTGTGCCCGAACTCGTGCATGACTTCTCTGAGCGCCTGCTCCCTGCTGAAGCCGAGTATCTCTTCGCCGAGCATCACTTCGCCCCACCTCATCGAAAAAGGGGCCGAACTCCCTCTAGGGACGAAGGTGACGTCAAGCTTCACCCCCCAGTAGTTCCTTGCCTTGTCCGCCTGGCGCAGGATCTCTTCCTTGGTCGGCATCTAACTCAGGGGCCCTTGCTCACTATTCCGGCAAC
>JAJTZC010000014.1:0-28097 GCA_032906705.1 Nitrososphaerales archaeon | reverse complement strand
GAGGTGAGCGCAGACAGCCTCTGGATGTCCTCGGTCAGTCCTTTGACCGTGTTTCCGTGGAGCCCCTTGCCCTCCTTATCCACCTTCCTCTTCAATTCCGCGAGGCGGTTCAGGAACGTCGCGACCCTCTTCTTCAGGTCTGCTGCCACCTCGCCCCGTATCCGCGCTTCGAGCTCCTTCGCGTTCCTGTTGACCTGCTCCATCAGCTCCGACCTCATCTTCTCCCTCAGCTCTGGCATCGAACCGAGGAACTCCGACGTCGCTATGGTCACCGAGTTGATCCTGACCGTGAACTTGCCGTATTCCCTCCTGATGTATTCAGGGTCGTCGGGGATGGGCTCCATACCGCCGTATTTCGCGCTGAACTGAGAAAGCCTCTCGTTGATCTCGGGCCTCCTCTCGACTATCTTCTCAGCGAACCGCTTGACGTCCTTTTCAAGTAAGGCCGCCTTCTCGAGGAACTCGGCGAGGTTGTCGTTCGGCACGAAGTGCCCCTTCATCGACTCGATTGGGATGGAGTACCTGCTGTAGAGGTACTGCCTCCTTGCTATCAGGTTGCCGAGCTCCTGCCTCATGTCCTTGGGCAGCGCGTAGTCGTTCAGTTCCCTGAACTCCGCCTCCAGCTCTTCCTTGGGTGCCCTGTTCTTCATGCCCTTTCGAGAGGAGATGAAGCTGATGCCGACGAAAAGGCCCTTTCTGAGAAGGCCAACGTCGAACGTTTCGGTCGTTGTTGCTGCTGCAGTCGCAGTTACCGTCATTCAGACCACCTCTGTTCATCTCCACTCTGATTCCTCACACCGGGAGCCCCTCTCCTTCCATTCACTCGCCCATCGCCTCCCTCAGCTTCTTTGCCACCTCCGAGTCCTCGGCCTGCACTGACACGGTGTCGGGTGCTATCTTCACGACCAGCCTTTTCGCGCGATATTCCCCGACTCCGACCTTTGCGGCGAGCTTCGGTTCGAAGAGTGCGACTACGGGAATGAGCTTCTCGACGTAGACATCCTTAGTGACGCGGATCTGCAGTTCCTTTCGCAGGCTCTCCACGGCGTCCGAGTACAGCTTCTGCTCGCTGTCGTCGAGCAGCCCGACGTAACCATCGGCTGTTTCAACGTCCTTGGCCGTGAACGCCTCGCTCTGCGCCCTGCGCAGTATCTCGTCGAGCGTGCCTCTCACCGCCTCGCCCACATGGGAGTAAAGGCCCCTGGTCGCAAGATCCCTGTTCGCGATATCGCGGAGCTTCGCCATCGCATCTTTGTCGAATCCGCTCAGTATCAGGGAGTAGAGCTGCACCGCTTCCTTCCACACGTCCTTCTTGGATTCGTAGACCTCGCCGACCTCCTCCCTGAAGAACTTCGCGGCGCTCCCGTTGTACGGAGTAAGGTTCACCGCCTTGACCTTCGCCCTGTGGGCGAGGACGTATGGCATGAGGAAGAGAATGTCGTCGATGCTTATCTCCGGCCTCCTGTCCCGCCAGGCCCTCGCCTTGCCGAGCGAGACCAGCGCGTCCGTGACCCTGTAGCTCGCGGGACGCTCTATCTTCGAGCACATCTCCTTGAAGAATTCGCATCTTCCTGGGGCACAGCTCTCCCTGTAGAGCGCCGAGACCCTGTTCCTGTCGTAGATGCAGCCGGTTATCTCCTCCACGAGCAGCTCTGCCAGGACTGAGACGGGCTCCGGGACCGTTACCCTCTCGACATCCTCCCACGCCTTCTGCATCTCCTCGAACGTCAGCGTGGACTTGAACGTCTCCCTGAGGTCCTTGTGGTGCTTGCCCTGGTACTTCTCCAGCGTCAGGGAGACGCGCTTCAGCAGAGGGAGGGCGCCCACCTCTATCAGAACATCGAACCTGTCCGAGACGGGCCAAGACAGCTCCTGCGAGCCGCCCATGTCGGCGGGGTTGTAGTCGGCTAAGGCGACAAAGGGAGGGCTCCTGAACTTAGCGTCCCTGTAGCTGACTTCATGCTCGGCCAGCAACCCCAGGAAAGCGTCCTGGAGAACCGAGTTCGCCCTGGTCACTTCGTTGAGCCACTTGACCGGTTTCGTGACCACCTCCCTTGGGTAGACGACCTCCCCTTCCCCGCGGATGAGCTTCGCCAGGTCTAGGCGGTACAGGACGTCGTCCGGCGTGAGGCTCGGGTCGGCCTGCACCTTGCCCAGGTTCTCAAGCCCGAAGTAGATTCTGCATATTCCTTCGATCAGAACCGACTTTCCCGCTCCGGGAGGGCCAGCGAGCAGCGCCTTCGTATCTTTCGCGAGGGGAAGCAGAGAGATCAGTTCCTGCGTGGTCCGCTCGGAAGCGAGCCACACGCTGAAGAGCTGTGTTTCGGCCTCCATGACCTTCGGAAGCAGCTCGAATGTCGGCATCGGCCTGATAGTTGCTATCTCCATATAACATCGACCTCCATCGGTGTAGAATGATTTCTCAATGCGACTTGATGTGACGGATTACTTCTTCTTCCCCAGCCTTGGCGGAGAATTGTCGGTCACTCGATTCGGTTGGTATTCCGGCAGCCAACGAATCTTGCATCCTTCGCAGTAGAGGCTCATCAGAACTGTGTCGGGGACGGCGTGTACGTTTGTTGAACAGAAGACAGGGTAGGTTTCCCTCTATCCCGGGGACCTCGCCTTTCCTCTGCCTCCGCATCTTGGTATTCAATTGGACCGGGGCTGCTTGCTCACGCTGGCACATCGGCGAGCATATCTGAGTAGCAGTTCCCGCAGAGGCCCGCGTCTCCACTCCTGAGCAGCTTGACGGCACTCTTTTCGCTTGTGGCCATGACGTAAAGGAACGTCACTTCCCAATTGCAGCCACCGCACTTGTCATTTTCCCTGATTCCTGCTTCAACCAGATCCTCGCTTCGGAAGCGGTAGGTGCGGTACCCCTCGCTTATGCGCCATGGCTTCGCCCCGTGAGGGTCAGCCTGCACAGATGGCGGCTTTCTCTTTGTTTTCATGACACTCACCTTCCATGAAGAGTTTACGCTACCTGCGCCGTCCTGCACTCGGTCGGCATTTTGTCATCCCTGACCCGGATGATGAATGGGTCGCGGAGCTTCCTGTCTCTTGTCGTTTCCTGATATTCAATTTCGACCACGGTTCCCACGTTAACCAACGCGGGATTGACATCCTCGACGTAATTGCCAACCTTCCCCCACTCCTCGATCTGGCCGTGCTCGTCGTAGAGCCCGATGAACCAGGAGTGGGGAACCCCCGTCTGCTTGTAGGTGTCGTTGTCAGGGTCTGGACGGAGGATGACGAAGTCGCCAGTATCCTTCTTCTTGAGCTTGAGCCAGGCGCCCGCCTCGCCGTAGTAGGAGAGCGGGTTCTTGGCCATCGCCCCCTCGAAGCCCTGCTCGATCAGGCTCCTCTTGAGTTCGAGGACCCCCTCGCTGGTAGCTGCCATTAGGGGCACGACTTTGCGGAAGTTCGGTGTGTCGTCGAAGAGCCTGAAGAGGACGTTCTTCCTTTCGTCAAGGCGCATCTTCGTCAGGTCCTGGCTGTTTTCCTCCAGTACGTCGAACGCGGCGACCTTATCGGGGCGCGTTCTCGGACAGGCTTCACAGTCCAGGATTAACGACTCGGCCCGGAATGTCGGGAGAATGGAGAACAGCTCGGGCCTGTTGTTCCGTGTGTACAGGCCGCTGTGCTTTGTGGCGTAGACAGCCTTCCCCCTGCTCAAGAATAGAAAGACGCGCCGCCCGTCGAACTTCGGCTCAAGGAAACAGGGGAGAGGGTTGTCGAGCAGCCAGGCCCCGAGGGGCTTCTTCACGGCATCCGCGTAGTGCTGTTTGACGTATTCCAGAGGGGTCATTTACTTGGAGATGGCGACCTTTGGTTTCTTCGCCCTCGGGACCGGGGCGAGGGCCGGTAGGGGCTCGGCGAGGTACTGCTGAATAGCCCAAGCTTCGTCAAGGAGAAGGATGCCCTCCGACAGGGACATCAGCAACCACGTCTTCCCGTCCTTCCTCTCGTACGGATGGATGACCGCAGTGAAGTAGTTGTAGCCGCGTCCCCACGAAAAGAAAGCGACGAGAGCGACCTGCTTGTCAAGGAGCATGCGGGCAAGCTCGTTGACTCTGTGGGGGTCTTCGTTCACCTTCTTGTCGGTGTTCGGGGAGAGCATGTAGACATCCTTCACCTTGTACTCCGCCAGCCTTTCGACAGGGACGAACCCCTCTTCTGCTACTTCGATGCGCTGCGTCCTGTCGAACGGTTCCACAGTATCCGCATCGTCCTGGACGTCGACGACCTGGCTCTCGGGGATTTCCTTCCACTCCCCTTTCTCGAGGAGCTCCTTGTCGAAGAACCTCTTCTCGGTCCTGACGCTTACCTTCCATTCCTGGCCCTCGTCGGTCGAAAGGAATCTGACCTTCTCCTTCGCCTCGGAGTAGCTTACCTCCTGCGGGTTGCTTCGCTTTCCTTCGCTGTCTTCTGTGTACCTGAAGAGGCGCGCGATCTCCTTGCTGACGACCTCGCGTCCCGTCGTCTTGTCGATGTGCTTGACGCGGATCTCCTGCTGGTCGCCCTTTGCTTTCCCCGCCCGCAGGTGGTATTCAACCGAACCCAGATTCAGGGCTGGCAGGTTGATGGACAGGATGCCTGACCAGGAAGCCCTGGTCCTGCTCCCGCCTCCCGCTGCCTTCTCGACCTCTGCGGATAGTTCTTCATCCATTTGTTTCGTATCCCTCCTCAATCAGTTGCTCAGTACATCGCCGGAGAACTGGAAGTCCTCACTGGCGATACGGTCAAGCCACTTCCCGTCTATGTCCGCCGCGATGACGTGCCTCTTCATCGACAGCAGCTCCTTCACCCATCTGCCCCGCCCGCAGAATGGATCGAGGACGACGTCGCCCTCCCTCGTTACGGCCTTCACCAGTTCGAGGAACTCCACCGGGTCCTTCTCTGCCTCATGGGCAGTTGCAGCCTCACTGCAGGGGTTCCTCACTCGCTTCGCTTGTATGACGTTCGGGACGGAAAGGTCCCAGAGGACTCCGTTCCTCGGTCCAGCCTGCAGGAGGAGCCACTTCGCCCCTTTGTCGCGTCCGGCGTCGTAGCCCATTCCGAGCTTGTCGAGGGCCACAAGGAACTCGCCGTAGTAGACGAACCCTACGGACTCAGCGAGCTGAATGAGCTTCTGGACGTGAGGCCTCGTGGTCCTGTTCTCGATTGGCACCCTGATGAGGCAGGCGGCCCCGCCCTTCGGGAATTCTCCCCTAGCCTTCTTGTCTGTCGAGAGCGTATTCCACTGCTGCTGCTTGTTCAGCACCCTGAACGCTCCCTTCAGAAACTCGGCGTCTATATCCGGCTGCTGATAGGTCCTCCCGCCCAGCGCGACGTGCGGGCGTGTCGTACCCATCCCTGCCCATTCTCTGCCGAACTTCGATGGTGGATCGGTAATCAGAAGGCCGACGCAGTCGTCCTCCAATCCCTTCAAGACATCCCACGCGCTGCCCTCCACGATCAAGAGCTGGGCGGGTCCCGAGCGGGCGAAGTAGACGCCCCTCGCGACCCTGACAATCTTCCCCTGCTCCATCGCTTCGTATATCCGCGCTCGAATCGTCTCCTCGGCGGTTTCAGGCCTGTATCTCCGGACAAACTCATAGATCGGCCGGAGAGGCTTTGCAGTTTCCTTGCAGGCCTCGACAGTAAGGTCCTGCACGGAAGGTGGCATATTCAACCTAGATCACCTCTGTTTTTGTTGCAGCAACTCAGAGCGGGTTTGCTTGCGCCAACACCCAGAAGCAGGAGCGGTCTCCGCCCTCATGGTGGTGCTCCTGGCTGCGAAAGTGGGTGGACTCGCACGTACGCTTGTGCTTGTAGCAGACGTACCCGCACCGTTTCGGAGGCAGTACGACGCTCAAGCTACCTGCTCACCCGCTTCAACCAGCTCAAGCCAGGGCAGGAGTTCACCCTCGTGATTCTCCGCCAGATACGCGGAGAACCTCTTGAGCCAGCTAGAGCTCTTCGTGCCAAGTATTTTGGCGGCCTCATCTACCAGGCGCATCCTTTCAGGCCACTTAGTGTCCTCGATGAGGTAGGCGAATCGGTTGACGAGATGCCCTCCCTGCTCCAGCCATTGCGTATCGTTGTCACCATCAACCAGGGTCCAGATGCGTGAACCGGGGTGGGACTTCAGATACCTTTTCGCCTCATTAGGCTCGAAGTACATCGAAGCGGGCCTCGCGTCTCCTTCGTTCGCAGGATTCTCCACGAAGAAGCCCGTGTCGATCATCTTGGTGACTTCGGGCGCCTCCTTTCCGCAAGGCCAGAACTGGTACTCGGTCCGTTTGACCAACGCTTCGTATCTGGCCTCTTCCTCGGCGGTGAGCGATGGACCCTTGGACATCGTGCTTTGTCGCCACTTCTCAGTGAGGGCCTTGTACTCCTTCATTTCGTCGTCCGTCAGTCCGAAACGTTCCAATGTCGTTGACCACCTCCCTCATTCTATGTCGATGGCGGCCCAGTCCTCGGTCGCGTGGATGGGGTCGCTGTACTCCGATTCGAGGACCTTCCAGGCGTCCTCAAGGAAGGGTGCGTCCACATTCTTGACGCTCCCGTCGCTGATGTTGCGGAAGTTCCACCCGCTAATCAGCCTCGCCTGACAGTCGGAGCACTCGACCTTGAGGAAGTTGACCTCCTTGTACGACTCGTCCAGCCCGTCGTTGGCCTCTAAGCGCCCGTCGTCCTCAAGAACCCACTGCGTCGTCGAGGCGACCTTTTCTTCTGCGGTGATGTCCACCGAGGGGAGGTCGCCCGGCTGCCTGGCCTTGCAGTCGTGCTTCTTCAGGCGTTCTTTGGCCTGGGCGAAGAGCCGCGTCCATTGCTCGTCCGTTGAACTCATCGAAATCACTCCGAAAGGATCCGGAGCACAATGCTGCGGTACGGGTCGCTGGCAAGGTACGGTAGGCACTTCTTGGCCAGCGCCCTGTTCTTCGTGACGACGTCCCTCAGCCCGTCGATGTCTCCTTCGTAAATCAGGTTGTTGAGCTTCTTTGCGAGCTTGCTCCTGCTCATTTGGCGCATCGCCATCCTTGCTCACCACCTCTTTCGAGTCGTTTTCTCTGCACTGCTCGCGCCCCTGCTCTTGAAGTGGCCGATGCCCATGACCTTCTGGATGCTCAGCGCGGTTCGGGTGACTTCCCCGAAGAGTTCGTCGCCCTTGTGCGCCAGCCCCTGAAAGTCGCCCTCTTGTTCGCCCCAGGAGTCGGCTATCTTCTCAAGCCTCAGGGCTGCCTCCCCGATTTGCTCTAGCTGGTTCGCTGTTATCGGCCGCGTATATCCCGCCTCCTAGATTTTGGACTTCTCGGCGATTATGCCGAGGTCGTACGAGTTGTCGGCGAACAGCACCTTCAGCGCCTCAGGCACGGCTTCCTCGAGCACATCGGCCCACTCGAGCAGGTCTCCATAGGCCTCAGGGTTGTGTTGCCTCAGCTGGCAGAAGGCCTGGAAGAGAACCTCGTCAGCTATCTTTCGCGCTTCTCCCTTGTCCATACTTCCCTCTACGCCTCCTTTTTCAGCGGTTCCCACGATATCGTGGCCCTGCGGAGAAAGTCGAGCGAGTCAGAAGCGTAGTCGTCTTCGAATTCGCCCTTGTCTTTGGTCAGCTTTCCGCCGCCGTTGGCCTTCAGGAACTTCCTCAGCTCCTTTCGTGTCATCTTGACATCTTCGGCCGCTTCCTGGATTTCGTAGCTGACGGCGTATATCTCCTTGCGGCCGGTGGTCTTCATCCCGGCAGGTTTCTTCCTGTGCAAGTTGGAATTCTCCATCGAGACCCTTCACGCCTGAATCGTTAGGCCGTGCTTGGCCAGCAGGGCCTGCGCCTTGGCCAGGTCGTTGGCCCTTGCCCGCGTTCGAAGGTTCGCATAGAGTTCCCCCTTTAGCGTTGCCAGGATGTCGCACATCGCGCGGTTCACGTCGGCGTAGCGGGGGTCCTTTACCCACAGGTCCATCCCGTACTCTACAGACCTGAACCCTGTGTCGGCGTCGAACTGTCCGAGGAACCTGATTGTGTCCTCCGTGTTGAGGAAGTACTCCGCAAAGAAGCCAGACCTGTCATAATGGGCGATGAACTCGCAGTGTTGGGACAAGTGGTGATAAAGTCCCTTGGTGAAGCGGCCGAACTGCTTCTCGGGGAGAACGCCGCCGTAGTCCGTAGAGACGCTCCCTTCATCCGTTTCGAGAAGGCTCCGCAGGAAAGAATCCCACTGTTTCACGACCTGCGCCTTCTCCTTGGCCGTCATGAATTCGGAGTCGTGCATCGATTTCGTCAGTTCTGTCGACAGCACCTTTTTCCACCTCCTATTGCGGGGCAAGATTTTCCTTGAAGTAGAAGACCTCGAAGTCGTTGAGGTCCACGAAGTCGTGCGGGTTCTTGACATTCCTCAGCTGCCTCAGCCTCTCGTCGAAGAACCAGGTCTTGATAGGGTCCCCTGGCATCTCAGAGTATCTGACGGTCGGAAGCCTGCCTGCAGGTCGCTTATCTTCCGTGGCTATCCACCTCCTTTACGGCGGACTGTACGCTTCCCTCTTCAGCAGTCTTTGGAAGCTTAGCCAGCTCCGATAGTCCCTTCTTGTGAAGAAGCTGTCTGTGCCTCTACCAAACGGTCCCTCACCGAAGTGGGCGACGGCACCCCCGTTTCCCTGGCTTGCGGAGACCCAGAGTCCCGGCGAGCATTGGCAACCAGAGGACCCGCAACCACCGCTGACCGCGGACGTCCACCACTTGAACTTCGAGTCCGGTGCGCTCTGCCTGCCGGCGCGCACATCCTCCTCGTCATGTTTCCAAGTTTCGACCTTTGCCGCGCCGAGCTTCCGAGCCGCTACCCTGAACGCTTCTAGGTCGGCTACTGCCAGCTCCGGTTTCATCATAACACCTCCTCGCATCCACTGATCTCGTCGAGCCTGACGTCGGGGTGCTCGAACCCCATCCTTTCGTAGGCCTCGGGTCTGTCTTCGGCGTTGACGGTCCACGTCTGACCGTGCTTTCCGTGGAATCTGAATTTCGAGTTTACTTCAGTCCTCCTTCGTGCCATAACTGCCTTCCAGTTCCATCAAGCCGAGCTCGTCTACCTGCTCGAGTGTGTTCGACAGAGCGTCCATCAAGTATTCGCGGATTTCCTGCGTTGTCTGCCCCTTGCCAGTCTCTGCTTCCCATTTGTCCATCAACCGACTTCTGGCGTTCATGCAATACGTGTCTCCCATTTCTTTCATCCACCTCCTCCCCATCTATCCTGTGATTTCCGGTGCTTCCAGCTCGGTCTGCATCGGCCTGACCTCGGCTTCCCGTGGCCGGAGCTCGGGCCTGACGGTCCATACCGGACGCAGTCTCGTCCCGCAGGACGAGCAGCTGGTCACCGGCGCGGGCTTGACGCCCCTGACGTACGGTGGCCGCCTGTGCTCGGCGCCGCAGAATTCGCAGACTCTCATCCCCGCCCTCTGGAGGGCGACCCGGACCTTGAACTGCCAGCCCGGCTTGCCGTGAGCCAGGATCGGGTAGTCCTTGAGGAACCACGCGTATGCCTGCTGGACTGTGCAGGAGCCCCCGTGGGCCAACATGCAGCGTGCTGCTTCGCTCTTCCATTGCTTGCCCCTCGGGAGTCTCAAGTGGAGAACGTCGTAGCGCGGCGGCGGAGCCCTCGGCGTCTTCGGAAGGATTGGTAGAATCTCGCCTCTCGCTGCGCAGAGGAGCATGCCGTTCTCATGCTTGCAGTCCTCGCACCTCGTGTTGCAGCGCCCGAACTCGTGGGCGTCCCAGCCTGCCTTCTCGAGGTAGGTCTCCGTCTGGTAGACGTGGGGCTCCTTCGCCGTCCTCAGTGGAGTCTCCATGATCCTGTACTTGGGTATCCCGAGCTCGCGTTGGAGCGCGATGAAGTCCCCCGCGTTGGATGTCAGTGTCTTGAACCTGAACATCACCTTCGGGTATTTCAGGAAGAACAGGAGCTTCTGCCGGGAGGGTATGAGGACCTTGCCAGTGGGCAGCGTCTCCGCCATCCCCGAGTCAATGTAGAACTCGAGGTTCTTGTTCTTCTCAGGGTCTCGCTCCAGGATGTCGGTGCTGACCTGTATGTTGACGCAGTATCTGTCGGCCGCGACCCTTTCGTAGAATGACTGCTCTCTCAGCCCCCTGGTGATGAGGAAGTAGCTCCGCTTCGGGAAGTCCGGGCGTCGCCAGGTCTCCCCGCAGCATTCCCAGGCGCCCTCGCCTTTCTTGAACTGCCGCCACAACTCCTCCGTGACTTCTATGTACGTTCCGAGGCGTATCAGGCCCTTCTTCGGGGTCTTCTTGTGGACGTGCCTCGACGTCTGCTTGCGCATCGGATAGTCCTGGAACGCATAGCACGAGACGCACATGGCGTGGCCGTGGTCGAAGAACTGGCAGGCCCTCAGCTGTTCTATCTCTGGGCAGACAAGTCTCGACGGGAGTTATTCCTTCATTCCCTAAGCCGCTGTCTGCCATCTTCAGGTTTGTCAAATTGCGGAAGCCGTGGCCTTTGCCTGCCTCGTGGGCTCGGACCGCAAAGTCATCGAGGGAGAGCTTTATCTATCCTGTCGGTGAGGAAGCCGTGAGCGTTCGTCGCTCCGAGCCGAGACCTCTCATCGACGATTTCTTTGGTCTCGTCGAGCTGCTTCTCGTAGTCGGCCACTATCGCATTGGCCAGCCCTGCGTAGGTCTTCTCCCTCTTCAGCTCGGGATCGAAGTCTTCCAGTGTCTGCAACGGGGTCCCTCCGCTTTCGCATTCCATTTCCAGCTACCTTCCTGCCTGCTCGCCTACCCTAGAAGTCTGTCGTCGACTAGAGTCCCGTCAATGAGCTCCGTCATGGGCGTGAACTTTACCTTTGAGGGCTCAGCTACAATGTACCTGCCGTTGCCGATGTCATCTATGCTGAACTTGGTTGCCCAGGTCACCGTGCCGATGATTTTGTGGTAGTATCTGCTCCCGTCGCTGAGTTCGTAGCATTCTGCGCCCTTCGGCGGTGCGCCCTTCACCTCTTCCTTGGTGAAGATATCCGCCTCGCCTCCGTCGGGAAAGTGAGAGTCGTCCCAAATGTCAAACCATTCCTTCGGTATTGCGACTTCTATTTGGATGTCCTTCGGGACTGTCTTTGCCTTCCTGACTAGAGGTTCCACGGCGTCGCGCACGACCTCGTTCACGAAGAGTTCGCTCTTCGCTGTCATTCTCTGACCACATTTCCTTCTGCGTCTAGCGGGAACAGCCTTCCCCGGATGATTTCCTCCTCTCTGACGGTCAAGAGCTCGCCGATGCCCTCATCGACATAGTACACCTTAGCGAAGTCGGGTGCCGTGTCAGGCTCAAGAAGCTGGGCCCGCTTCTTTATCGTCCCCATGACCATGAAACAGTTGCCATCGGCATCCTTCACTTGGACGTAGTCTCCTATGTTGAACGCGTAGACTCTTGCCATCACCACATCAATCTCCTCAGGATCTCTTCCGCTGACATCTCCTGTACGCCGTTGTACTCGACCATGCGATACTCGCCGTTGTCTGCGGGCTCCAGGGTGTCGTGGTCCGTCCACTTCATCTTGCTCCCGAGGAAGCCCGCCGCCTTCTTTCGCGCTATCCTGTCCGCCCGCTTCTCGTCATACGCCTCGACGACGCCGTATTGCAAGTATTCGTTCCCACCGTCCCGGACCTCCAAATCGAACAGGAAGAGGTGCTTCTTCCCGCCGTTCTTCCCCTCGCTGATGGTCAGCGTGTACGGCCTGTCAGGAGACCACAGCCACCCTCTCACCAGGTCAAGGACATTGTTGGGCGTGCTGAAGGTGTGGTCGAACGGCCCTGCGCCGCTGCGGGTGGAGACGTGTATCTGGCGTCTGGTCTTCTTCAGATTACGCATTCTCTTTCGTCTCCTCATGTTGCGTCTGCGAATCATTCACTGAAGAACGCGTAGGTCGACGCGATCGGATCCTCATCTTCGTGCTCTCTTCGGAAGATATCCACCGCGACGCCTTCGTCTGTCCTCTTTACCTTGACAGAAAGTGCGGCTGCCTTGGGTTTCCAGACTGTCTCTGTAGGCGTGCCGTCGAGGTCCACGCAGTAACCGTCCTTGCCGTGATTCTTCTCTGGCTCGCCACAGTTCTCGCAGACGACATCCTTCGGGCCGCCTACTACTGCTATCCAGGCCCACGGGTTCCAGTTCTTGGGGCCGTGCACCAGGAGATAGTCTTCAGGTGCGCTCCTTTCGTGTCTCAGAGTGCCTTCCATCATTATTCCTTAACCTCCTCGCATCCACTGATCTCGTCGAGCCTGACGTCGGGGTGCTCGAACCCCATCCTTTCGTAGGCTTCTCCGCGGTCCGACGCCCTGACCGTCCATTCCTGACCGTGCTTCCCGCGGAACCTAAAGAGCGCCATCAAGCCAGGCTTTCACCCAACGAGTTGTAGATGTGGGCTGGATCCTCGTGTTCATATTCGGTCAGGCACGGATAGCGTTCGTGCTGGTATCTCGTATGGCACTCGTTCATCCTTCCACCTCCACCATCTCGTTTCCTCTCCTTCCCGGCTGAGAGATGCTGAAGGGCAGCCTCTCCCATCCGAAGGAAGCACAGATTGCGGGTTCGTATCCATCGATAAGTATGACGTCCCCAACAGAGATGCTCGTGTGCGGGTTCGGCTGAAGGCTTCTCCTCAGCCACCGTTGCTTCTGACGCGATGATAGAGGATTCCTCTCGGAATTCAGCCTGACGAAGGCATCCTCGCACACCTTCATCGCCGTGAGACCGTCGGGTGCCTCGTACTCTCGAACGAGGACGTAGTCCTTCTCGAACTGCTCTCTTGTCTCGGGAGCGCCCCCAAGCAGGTACTTCGAATCCTTCCAGTAGAAGACCTTGACGTGCATCAGACATCGCCTCCTCTTCGCTCCGTGAAGGGTACGTCGTCAGTACGGCAGCAGTCCCGCCGTCTCATTGTAGACATTCTCGCCGCATCCGCCGCAGACGACGTCCGCGGCCTCGACGTTGCTCGTCTGGACATACTTTCCTTCCTTCCACTCCCAGACGATTATCGACCTGTCGACCTGGTTGACCTTCTCCAGGGGTTTCTCGCAAGTCGGGCATTTCGGAACGGCTGTTGCGCCGTGCTCAGCCATTGCTTTGGTGTTCATTCTCCTATTACCTCCCTTTCTCGCCTCGCTTTGACGGAACTGCCTACGGCCTTGGTAGCTTGACTTTCAGGTTTGAGCGTTCAACAGGGACTTCCATGCCCGTCTCAATGAGGCGAAAGCTGCCTCAAAAGCACCCATCCCTCTTCGCCTGTCTGATACGCGCGCCAGCGCACACCATTGGACTCTATCTCGCCCAGCCATTGAGCTACCATGTAACGCTTGTCCATTCTCCGCACCCCCTCTGTCTATCCTGCTCATGCCGAAGTCCCGGCCTTCTCCCAGAGCTCTAAGACGAAATTCCTGAGCCGCGCAGCTTTGGCGTCGTCGTCCATCCCCTTCACTGCCTTCAGGTAGAGCTCTGCGAGCGCTTTGTCTTTGACCGCCAAGGCGACGTGGAACGCGCAGTTTGCTACTGTCATCTGGTCCTTTTCGTAACTCTCCTCCCTGCTCTGCCAGTCGTCGTAGTACCACCTGTTGAAGTAGTGGTCTCTGTCCGCGCCCGTCGTTTCGAGAAACTCGTGCTCCGGGACGACATGGTGAATCTTGTAGTCCCTGTCGTGGTACACGCTCCACACGGCTAGCTCGAAGGCAGTCTCAGAGTCGGTCGGGACGAACACCACACCTCCTTCTGGTTTGTAGACCGAGGCGAGGCGCTTGTCCGCGTAGACCAGGATCTCGATGCCCGCTCGCTGCTTCAGCACGTCTTCGAAGGTGATCTTCCCTGCGCTCGTCTCGATCTCCTTCTTCTTGAGTCCCTCGATGAACCTGTCAAGCGTCAGAAGGTCCGACGTCTTCCTGCTCGCCTTGGAGAGCTTGTACCTGCTGTCCACTTGGTTGAGGATTGGCAGGTAGTCGGAAAGCTCCCCGATGAAGACAATGTTGTCAAGGCCGAACCTGGTCTCATGCTTCCTGCTGGACCTTACAAGCCGGTGGTAGGTGGAGCCGCGCTGCTCGATCCTTGAGACCGACGACTCATGGACCACCATCTCGTACGGGAGCCCGTCTTCTGTAGCTGAATTCCTTGGTATCCCGCTCCTCCATCCCTTGGGGAGGCCAGCCTTTATCCGCTCGAACTCCTCCTGGGCGTCGAACCTTATCCCGTACTTCTTGAAGAGGCTGATGTGGCGCTTCTTGTTCCAGTCGTCGAAAATCAGAGGCTTGAACATGACCGCGTCCTCGTACTCTTCCCTGAGGGCGTAGAGTACCTCCTTGCTCAGCGTCTCGGAGTAGAAGACGTTGTTCGACGAGACCACGAGCGAGGAGAAAGTCGTCTTCATCCACCCTTTCGCGGCCTCAAGATGGCATTCCTTGACCTCGAGGCCGGCGAGTTCAGATATCTCGACGGTCTCCGCCGACGGCGTGTAGAAGTCTTTGAGCTGGGTGTAGAGACTGTCTTGGTAGAACGCCCTGTCGGTGGACTTCCTGAAGTCATCGAGCGTCCTGAGATCGAGGATTCCCGGCAGCCTTTCCCTGAGCCTCTGTTTCACCCTCTCGAGGATGTCCTTCTGCGCCTGCTCGCTCAGCCTCTCCCTGTCCGCGGTTGGCGGGTATCTCCTCTCGTCCTTGATGTTGAGGATGGAGAACGGGCACGGGAACGCCTGTTTGATTAGCGGGCCCTGGATCGGCATCCTGAGCAGGAGCGTTTCGCAACGCGTGGGCTCAGCGTTCCTCGCCTCAGCCATCATGAAGAACGAGAATTCTTCGTCGTCTATCTCGATCGGTATGCCAAGGCTGCGCCTGATGCTTTCGGCCAGAGACAGGTTCGTGTTCACCCGCTTAGGCTCGCTGTTGTTCCTCCCTTCTTCGTCGATCTCCGTCAAGAACGTGTTGATGTCAGAGTAGCGGCAGACGTACTCGATGCGGGTGGCGAGGTCGTTTATGTCCAGACCATCTCTCAAGGTGACTGTCACGCGGGTCCCGGTCTTCTCGAGCGGCCTGGATTCGGGGACGCTCTGGTACACGTCGCCATTGCCGAGGTAGGCGAAGGTCTCTCCGGACTCGAGGCTGTGGACCTCGAACAGTATTGCGTCCGAGATTGCGCGGAACGCCATGTGCCCTATTCCCCACTGCCCTATCTCCATCCCGCTCGGGTTGTCAGTCTCGCCGAGGACGGCGAGGACGTTGGCGAACCTCTCCCGGGTCATCCCGAGACTGTCGGTCCCCTGGATTACGAGTGTCCTCTCCTTCCAGTCGAGAGTGACTTCGATCACGGGGTTCAGACCTCTCCTCCGGGCCTCCGCGCAGGCCCTCAGCTCGTTGGCGTAGAGCTCCCTGAACGCAGAGCTCGGCTTGCTGTAGATGCCTGAGCCGAGCCTCTCCCTGATCACGGTCTCGTCGATCTTCGCCTTGATCACGCCGTTGCCGTCGGCCAGTTCGTCAAGTACCCCAGATGCCATTCTTCTACACCCCCTGTAAAGCTACTCACTTGAGATAGCGGCTGTATGTGACGGCGGTGTCGACGAGCGACTTCATCTCTCCCGGCATCGAGTTGGACAGGGCGTTTCTCAGCAGCTCCATCATCTGCTCGTTCGCCGATGACCTGCCCATGCGCTTCTGCGCGATGTAGAGGTAGTTCATCTCCGCCGGGTTGGACTTGCTGAGTGGTTCGACTGGAGGCTTGACCAGCCCTTCGCCAACGTTCTCCACAACATCGTACGCTTTCTTCGCCAGCTTCAGAAACGCTATCGCCCCGAACGCGCTCTCTGCGGTGGGAGCTAAGATGACGTTCTTGCCCTTTGGCTTATAGAACTCGAGGATCTCAGGGTCGTCGAACCGGAAGACGATGAGCTCCTTGTCCGGTTCGGAGGCTTTGCCTACGGTCGTCTCGCCCTTCGCCGTCATCACCTTGGTCGACGAGACCTCGCCGGCGAATCCCTCCTCCGTCATCCCCCCGTCCATCCCTTTGATTTCCTTGGTGAAGCCGTACCCATCGGTGTAGTACTTGCGGAGCAGGTTGACCCAATCTCGGATGTTACCCCTGACACGAACTGTATTCTTCCCTATGTCGTCCAAGCCTTTCTTTACGGGCTCGACCTTGTAGTCGTCACGTACCCAGACGACAGCTTCTTCGGGCGCTGCCTTCGCTTTGGTCTCGATGCCGACGGCCCTGCGCCAGTCTTTGCCGAACTCCTTTCTTACCTTCTCGGCCTTGAGTTTGGCGTCGGGTATTCCGTAGTGCTCTCTTAGTATCCTGGCGCGCTTCTCCACTGCGTCGAAGTCCTGCCCGCTCCAGTAGTGCTCGAACCCAGGGTGCAGGAAGACCTCGGCGTCGGGGTACTTCGTCCTCAGGACCTTCCTCAGCGTGACGGCCGTCTTGAGGGGAAGGACATACCCGTTGCCCTTGCGCTTCCTGCTCAGCATGAACACGTGTCCGCTCTTGGCTACGAGGTCCCTCACCTTGGCCTCATATGCCCCCTTTGGGACGCTCCATCTCCGGCGCCAGCGCTCGCACTCCCCGTTATCCTCCTCCTCAATTCCGCCGACCGAGGAGCCTAGGGCCGAGCACACCAGCCTGGTGTCCGGGTCGAAGTAGTCTCTGAGGCCCGGGCTGTCGTAGCCGAGGCAGTTGAGTATGGGCTTGAATGGGGAGTTCCTGTAGTCATCGAAGGACCGTATCACCATCCTGGCGAATTCGCCCTTCAGGATCTCGATGACCCTCTCGTTGACCTGCTCGAAGAGGCCTTCCTTGAGCCTCTCCCTGTCAGCCGTCGGCATGAACTTGCGCTCGTCCTTCAGGTTGACGTACCAGAAGGACATCGGGAAGCTCGGGTTCACCTGGGAATCGCTTTCCTTTTTCGCATCAGGGTTCCTGACTGTGACCTCGATGGGCATCCCCACGAGCCTGACTTCTCCCCTGTGGTTTACGTCGACCCCGTCGCCTTCTCGGTCGACGGCGAGGTAGCCGTAGAAGTGGAAGTCCTTCGCGTCATACTCGAAGTCGTAGCCCTTTTCCCCGTAGGTATCCCTCGCGTACTCCTTGGGGGTGCGGTTGAGCTTCCGCCTTCCGGCATCTCTTTCGGTGTGCTCGTATACGCTCTCCGACCAAGTGTACTTTGTCTTGGTCTTGAGCGGGGAAGGGAGCTCGAGGTAGGTGTCTATCTCCGCGAACTTGCAGACGTTCTCGAGGGTTTCGACCACGTCCTGGAGCTTGATCTCCTTGTCATCCTCGTCACTCTCGGCATTCTCCTGTTTGCTCCGGATGGGGAGAGAGACCCTGGTGCCGAAGCCGTCAATCGTCAGCTCCTCGTCGGGTATCGGCCTGAACTCCACGCCCTTCACGCCGATGACGCCGTACCTCTCGCCAGTTTCTCTCGCCCTGGTCTCTATCCTGATGGTATCCGACAGCATGACGAAACTTTTCGCACCCAAGCCGAACTGTCCCGCGTCCTCGCCCAAGAAGTTCCCGGACCTGCCGTAGTACCGCAGGACCCTGAACTTCTCCCCTGTTATCCCCAGGCTGTCCTTGCCCTGTATCGTCAGCTCCCTGGTCTTCGGGTCGAGCGTTATCTCGATTGTCGGTTTGGCCCCCATCCTTTCGGCCTTCTTCGCAGCCGTGAGCTCGTTAGCATAGAGTTCCCTGAGTGCTGACTTCCAGCTGGAGTAGATCGTCTGGCTAAGGTACTTGACGATGGCCTCCTCCTTTAGCCTGACGGGTATTGTTTCCAGCCCTTCTACCGGGGGCCTTTTCTCCGCCACTGTAGGCGTGTAATACGCTTCCAATCGAATCGCCTCCTCACTCACCTGAACAGGATCTTGACTGTCAGCCTGTGGTACAGCTCGGGCTCCGTCTGCTTCATCCTCTCGAATATCTCGGGGTTGTCTCTGTGGAAGTACTTCAGCGGGGTGTAGAAATCTCCGTCCGGGAGCTTCCTCATGGCCTCCCTGACCGAACCGGTCGTGCCGTCGACATCGACGGAAGCGACACTCTCTTCCCTGAGCATCGACACCTTGCCCCCGTTGGCGAAGAAGAGCGCGCCATTCTTGGAGCAGTACCCGACGTCGTAGAGCTGCTTGAGCCAGGGAGCGAGCCTGAGTCCGGTTCTGAAGCTCCTGCACGCTTTCTCGTAGAAGGCGTCGGCGTCGGCATTCTCCCCTTTGAGTCTCGCCTTGAGGAATTCGTCCTTGATGCTCTCGGCAAGCGTCCCTGAGAAGACGCCCCACTCCTCCTGCGGCTTGAAGACCTTGGCGGCCGTTTCCGCGCTTTCAAAGGCCGCCTTCAGCTTCAGAATTTTCTCTGGGTCGAAGGCAAACGGGCCTGTGCTGGCGCGCACAGTCCTGGGCATCCAGTGCTGGGATTCGTTCAGCTCGAACCAAGAGAGCGCTTCGAGAGCCTCCACCGCGTAATCGTCAATCTCGTAGAGGTTGTGCCAGCCTTTCTGGACGAGTTTTGCGTGGCCATCGAGATGCTCCAGCACTTCTCTCTCGGCTAGGGCTACCCTGAACTTCTCTGCACCTTCCACGTGGCACGGAGCCTTGGTGGGTTCGTCCGTTGCATAGACAAGGCAGGATTCCAAGTCGTGAGTCTCCAAGTAGTAGTGCGGCAGAGTCTGTCACACCGTCCCTTCTTTCACGAGCAAATCGAAGGCCCCGAGCTCGATTGACACGCCCTCGAGGAGCCGCATTGTCGCCTTCCACTTCCCCTTCTTCCTCTGGTTCTTCTTATCTCGTGACATGCGTCTCTTGGTATCCTTCGCAAGCCTCTCCTGCGACTCGTCCAGCGGTTCGATGGGGATTCCGTTCTCCTTCGCCGACCGAACGAACGCCTCAGGGAGAGCCCTCCCGATGACGTTGAAGTAGAGTTGGACGACATCATCAGCGAGCGGGCCGTCGAACGATGCGCACATCAGGTAGGCGACAATCTCCAGGTCGCTGCTTGCTTCCGGGAGTCCCCCGCTGAGGACGTTCTTGACCCGCTCCGCCTTGATTGCGGGTATCATCCAGTCGGGGAGCCAGTCGGCATCTCTTTCGGTTGGCAGGATTACAGGGTCGGACATCGCCATCGCAATCCCCGCTTTCAGATTCTTCGGTAGTCCCAGATAGTCCGGGAGGATGCTCTCTATCCTGAACTCTGTGGATAACAACACTGAACACCTCCTACCTTCGTTTCGTGAATGAATCACAGGGAATCGACTGAAACGCCGACCCCAAGCCGCATCAGCTCGTCCAGGGATTCTTCCCTGACCTGGTTGGAGTCTTCATCGTAGTAGTCGGTGATCGCGTCCAGCGTCCAGACGCACTTTCCTTCCTCCGTGCTCTTCCTGACCTTGCCGTCCATGTACGACCCTCGGTCGAGTACCCGGTTGTGCAGCAGGTTGACGACCATTACGGCAGCCTTGACCTCGTTCCAGCTCGGTTTCGTGATCGTGAAGGATATTGAGTGCAGGTAGGTGCCTGAAGCGACGACCTTTCCTCCCTGCTTCTCGATCAGGGATTCGACCTCATCCAAACCTGACCCTGCCGTGTACACAGAGAAGTACAGTCTGTCACCGACGGCGTTGCAGCTGGCGTCTTCCTTGCCCCAATCGGTCGTGTTATCCCTGTCGACGCTCTCGATGAACGCTTTGAGAGCCCTCACCGCCCTTCTTGCCGCTGTCCCGTCATCGAACTGAGCGACTTCCACGTAGGTGTCGCTGTGGCTTGACGCCCTGGCGAACCAGAATTTCATTCTTTCAACTGATAGAGGAGAACAAATACCGCGCGGCCATCCTAGTGACTACGGCCCGCAGCTTTTCGGCTTCCGCTTCCAGACCTTTCCCCTTGATGCCGTCCATCAAACGGTTGAGCTCCTCGACATCGCTGTCAGTGACTTCGACCCTGACGTTCTCCCACCTCTGCACGAGCTCGCCTTCCTTGTACACCCTTTCATCGTCGTCACCGCGCTCCTCCCCGTGGTATTCTATCGTCAGCTTGCAGCCCAGCTCGCGAGTGAGTTTCTTCGCAGAGACATTGCTCGTCCCTAGTTGAGCATCACCCGTCTTTGTATTCCAGTCGTAGATGTTGCGACCACAGGAGAAGATGTACACGCTCGCCTCGCCGTCAGCAAAGTCTGGTTCCTGGGTGTCTGGCTCGAGCATCTCCTTGACGCGCCTCATAACTTCGTTTTGGAATTCCTCCGCTTTCGTCTCATTCATTGCGGGTTTCGTGAAGGTGAGCGATAGCTCCATTTCGTAGCCCATGTTTCACTACCTCCAGTAGCTTTGATCAATGGAAAAGCATCTTCGTGCCAAATTGGTGGAAGATTGTCCTGATTTCCTCGGCTTCTCTCTTCATCCCCTTCCCCTCGACCTTCTTGAGCACAGAGTCGAGCTTCTCCATCAAGCCGTCATCGAGGTGCCGGTCGAAACCGAGGATGTCGATGAGCCCGGAGTCGTAGAGGGCCTGAATGGCGGCAAACATGTCGCTGGGGTCATCGCCCCAGCTGAGACCGCCGGTGACCAGCACCTTTTCGTGGCCGCGATGGAAGACGGAAGTGTCGCGCCTATACCCTCCGTTCCAGGCGTTCTTCACGTCCGCAAGTTGCGCCTTCAGGTCCTTGACGACGCCTTCGATGTCTGCTCCCTCGTCTCCCCTCTCCTTAATCCAGGTCCGAGCTGCTTCTTTCCACTGCTTATCGTTCAAGTCCCACTTGGGTTCCTGTCCTATGGGCATCCCTATTATGAAACACAAGAAATCAGCGCCCAATCTTCTGCACCTCCCTTCGTTAAGTCGCTACACGTGTAGGCTGGACCCGAAGAAGCCGTGATGGATCTCGGGTAGCTGGTCGTAATTCATGAGTAGCACCCTGGCGTCGGAGAAGCTGTCAGGCTTCACGTACCCGTCGTATGTTATCGAGAGGAACCTCGGGCCGGATTTCTCCTCAATCCATGGCTGCAGGAACCTCGTCTGCTGGGCTGCAAGTGCAACGGACAGGGCGGGGTCCACCTTGAACCCGATTTCCTGGTGCTTTCTGATATACTCAGCCAGATTCCTTACGTCTTCAGCATCAGGTGCCATCGAGTCCACGGCCCCCCCGTAGACCTTGCACGCAAGAATCAGGAAGTCGTTCACGCCCGCTTTGACCCCTTCCTCCACGATGCTCTTCACGAGCCCGACCCCACCCTTGAAGAGAATTGTGTTGATGCCGATGTCCACGCCTTGCCCTAGAAGCCGGATTACTTTGGACCTGAATTCGCTAGGGTGCCATACCGAGATGCGCAGGTGGCCGAAGTGGCCTCTCATGGTCGCCAGGTCTTCATGCGTGATCAGGTCACCGTTCGATGTCGCGCCGACGTCGAGGCCAGTGGAATCCCAGACCTGCGTGGCGAGTGTGGCGAATCCGGGGAATGTGAACGTCTCTCCCCCTCCGAACGCCACGCCCAAAACTCCCCACCGGTCCAGGTAATGGCAGAGGTTCAGCAGCTTTTCCCTCGTCCAGACGCCACTTGGCGCCGACGAGGAGGACGACGCGTAGCACCACCGGCACTGACGATTGCAGACATTGGTCACCTGAACCGCTACGTAGAGTGGCTTCTCCCACTTCCACCGTCCTTTCATCTCGTCCAGCAGGATGTTGACGCCAGTCTTCCTCTCGAAGAGAAGCAGCCCGTCGGGGGTCCTTATGTTTCTGAAGATCGTCGCCATCCAAATCCCTCCTCACCGTTGAAAACCACCTCTTGGGGAGTCTCGACCTTGACTCGCCCGAGGAGCGCGTTCAGTTCCGAGCGCTGCCAGAACCTGCCGCCCCACTCATCGTAGATATCCTCGCCGACGTAGGTTGCTTCGATGAACCGCCTGCCTCTCACTGTCGTCAGGCGGAGACGCCTTGCGTGCCTCAGGATGAACCGGTATCCCTCGTCGACGATCGCCAGCGTACCCAGAAGGAGCCTTGCGCTGCGTCTTCTGGTGCTCTTGGGGATTGGCACGAGGAACCTCAGCACCTGGAATGGGTTCGCATCGTCAATCCTCGCCCACCGTGCTCCCTCCTCTTCCAGCGCTTCCATCAGGAATGAAGGCCGAGACTGGCCGTCGTAGTGCCCGCAGAAAGACAGGGTCGTGCCGGACACGACTGCGTGCGAGCCTCCGTCGTAGCCGGAGAGGCGCATCTCCTCGGAGTGCTCGCTGAAAACGTCGGGGAGTCTTGCGAGTGCATCATTCGCCTCCTTCCTGCTCTTGAAGTTCGCCACCACCGTGTAGTACGCCGAGTGACTGGAAGCCCTCGAACGCCACACCTGCACCAACTGTATCTACCTCCGTCGAATTGCCTAGCTCGTCTTCCCTACGAGGACGGCGGCGGACAGTCGCTTGAAGCCCTCCTCGCTCAGCTCCTTCAGGAGTCTGACCGCCTTCTCTGGGCCGATGCCCGACTTCGTCTCCCGCCAGACCCAGTCAGGGGATGCCTTCGACCACCTGATCTCCTTGCCATCGAGCGCATTCTTGAATTCATCCCAGCCGAGGTCGGCGCTGAAGAATTCGGACCCTTTGCATTTGACGAGGACTCTCCTTAATTCGGGGCCAGCCCTTCCCGGGAGTATCAAACGCTTCTCGCCGCTCACGGAGACCACTCTGTTCACCGTATTCTTCGCCGAGTCGTATGCTTCCCTGACCGAGACAAGCTCGGGAACGGTAATCTTCTCGAAATCGTAGAAGTATCGATTGTACTGGCAGAGATTTGGCAGAGACCCGAGGGCCTTCAGCTTATCGAACCTCTCCTGTGTGAGGTCGGAGAGGATTCTCGCAAGCGTCGCCTTGGTGTCAGAGTTATCAGCGACGACCTCCCATCCATCTCCCACGGCCCTGACGTCGGTGTACGCAGCGCCCCAGGCACTCTTGAACAGTAGCTTGATGCCCCCGAACTCAGTCTTGAGGAGAACAGACATCCAGTTTCCTTCGTTCACGAGCCCCCTGAACTCGATCAAGCGAACAATCCTCTTACCTTCTCCACGTTTCTGTCCCAGACAAGTTGCAGCTGTGTCTCGTCCTGCTTCAGGAACCCTTCAGCCATCGTCTGGATGTCCGTCGTGACCGGAACGGACTTCCCATCCCTGCTGAGGATCACCGACCCGTTGATCTCCTGCGCCCTGAACCCGGCGAAGGACGCGTCTATCCTCCCCTTGCAGACGCCGAACTTGAGTCTGGTGTAGGGCGTCTTTCCGTGAATCTTCGACTGCTTCCCGTCCATCACGAGATAGCCGGAGCCGATGTCAGCTATGATTAGTGTCGGGTCGTTCATTTATCTTCAGCATCCCTGAGAGGCAGGTCCGTCGGGCCTCCGAGGAGGTTGAGCGTGAGCACCCGTCTCTGGACGAGCTCCCAGCCGCTCTTCAACTGGGCCTGCAGACTGGTGAGGTCGTCAGCGATTGAGTCAGGATCGTGATTCCAGGTTTTGCAGCCGCAGCCCTCGGCCAGGAGAGAGCGCGTCGTGCTCTCAACGACATAGATGTACGAGTTGGAATCATAGCTCGGGTCGGTCACTGTCTTGACGTAGAGTTGGTGCCCCCCGATCTCCTGAAGGGTGTCCCCGATGACCTTCTCTACTACGAAGTCTCCAATATTGTAGAGGAAGTTTCCCAGGTCGACAAGAACATCATCGCCAAGTACATCTTGGGGCATGGCGCCGTCCCACTCCTTCAGGAGAAGGGACTCCATGTCGCCGATACTGTACTTCTCGTCAGCGTGGAGGTAGTCTGCAAACTCCCTGAGGATCGGGTGCGTCATCTTCGTCTTCAGTGAGTCGATGCTCTCATCCTGATCTTTTTCGCTCAATCGCATTGTCCTCCTTGACTTCCTCTGAGTGTAGCGCAGCCAGCGCTTCCAAGGCCTTCCCGATGTTGCCATACCGGATGTTCCGGCTGAACACGGCCGGCCACTCGGCGCCGAACCTGGCAAAGCCGGCCATCAGGAATGCGTCGAAGAGCTCCATTCCCTTGTAGATGCCGACGCGTATGCCGCTGACGCCCAGGCAGCAAGACTCGTTGACCTTGTTCCCGAAGGAGGGAGGGAGTTCCCCTGTCTCTACGACTGCGAGAGCCGCGTCGTACCACTCCCGCATCAGCGCCTTGTCAGCGTTCTCATTCCAGGGCCTCAGTCTCTTTGGGTCGGTCGTTGTTTGAGCCGCACGTATCAAGAGCGAATCACCTTGGCATTTCCACTGCGAAGTCGAACCGAGGAGTGTCGTCCCCGCTTTCGTCCAGGATTGCGTCGGGGTCGGCATCCCATTGTTCGGTCGAGACATATTCTTCGGCTTGAGCCTGGTCGTCGATTGGCTTTCGCGACTCGATGATCGCGAACCTGCCTTTTTCCGGATAGTCCAGCACGAGAATCTTTGCGTTGTGCAACCTTCCATTCTCACCTCAGGTCGAGATGATGGTGTGGAGCTCTCCGTGCTCCTTGACGAAGGCCCTGACCTTCGCCGCCTCCCTCTTCGGCAGGCTGACCTGAATGGTATCCTTGTCGCTGCATGTCCCTGAGTCGCACTGGATGGTGAGCTTCATCCTCGAAGATTCAGTCGTTCGAGGCATCGAAGCCCGCCCTTCTGTTGAACTCGACCATCTCCTCGTAGTATCCGGGCGGTATCGTATTGACAGTCGTCCCCTTCGGCAGGCGTTTCCAGCCGTAGAAGTTCCTGATGAACTCTCTCGCCTCCTTCTCAGTCTCGCATTCGACGCCTGCTTGGTCCGAGCCTCTTATCCAGACTTGAAAGTGCGGCATCTATCGCATCTCCTCCTTTACCGAATCTTTGATGTCAAGTACGCGCCACCCCGACGGGAGCTGCGCCTGCGCCCCTATCGAAGCTAGGATGCAGAGGTCATACCTCGAGACGAGCGCCCGGAAGAGGTTCCTGGTGACGTCGTCGTCCGCGTCGGAGATATAGAAGTCTGTCAGCACCACCAGTGCGTTGAACCTGTCCGAGAGCTTCATCGCGGTCTGCAGGACGGGTTGAATCGTCGTCCCTCCGCCGCCGGAGAACCTGACGCCATGTCCGCCGTGGTACGGGACCATCTTGTATGCTGCGCTGTCCCACATCAGGTAGGAGACCTCGCCCATTGTGTCCCTCACGATTCTGTCGAGGTGTCCTGTGAAGGCCTTCTGCTCGTCGGTTGTGATCGAGCCGCTCGAGTCGACCAGCGCGAGCACGCTCGGGCCTCTGTAGGTCGTCCCGGGGGAGGCGTCGCCGTATCTCCGCGAGGGCCTCTTCCAGGTGGACCTGGCGTTGTTGTAGCCATTGTTGAAAGTGCCCTGGAGGATTGCCCACCAAGGGGTCCTGACCTTGAGGTGCTCCTTGACGAACCATTCGAGCCCAGCGGGCAGGTTTCCAGCCTGCTTAGCTATCACCGACGCCGCCGCTATCCGCTCCCGCCAGTACTCCTCCGGGTCTCCGACCCCGTTCTTCTCCTCCGAGGAGGAATCCTCGTCCTCCTCATCATCGTCGTCATTGAAACAGGGCACCTCGACCGAGGGTATGGGTGGGAGGATCTCGTAGAGCTCTTCGGCGGACATCTTCTCAATCTTCTCCTCAGGTATCTGGACCCCAAGCGAGGCCACCCACCTGGAAGTGAACACGGGCTCTGGAGGGGTATAGAGCAGATTCCCCGCGTCGAGGAGGGAATTCACGACGACGTCGGCGGCCGCCTGCCACCTCGCCCGGTCCTTCCCTTTGCCCCTCACAAGGTGCAGAAGCGAATGGTGGAGTGCCTCGTGAGCCAGCGTTGTAAGCCGCGGTCCCGACCTCATCTTCCTGAACTTGGTGGGGTCCATGACGATGGTCCTCTTCCCCCTGCTCTGCGCCGCGACCCCGTCCGGCAGCACCCTGAACTTGATTTTGGCTCCCGTCACCAGGTGGGTGAAGAAGGGGGCTTCGATTCTCATCGCCGCGATTGTGTTCTGGAGTTCCCGGTTGAGTTCCCTCAGTTCCTCAGCGGAGACTTCTTGAACGTGCTTCAAGGCTGCTCCACGCCTCCTGCGGTCTTTTGGTCATTCGAGCTTCCACTCAGCGATGCGCGTCTGAGTCTGCCCCGCGCTAAGGTGATGCCTGATGGTAATTCGCCGCCGGCCTCGACATAGAGACGGGCCAGTTCGTTCGCTTCTTTCTCTGGAAGGCCGTGCGCGCTAAGGCCTTTGTCCACAAGCTTTTTCAGTCTGGCGAGCTTCTTTGGTGGCAGCCTGCCATAGTTATTGTCGATTCTAATGGTTCGTCTGTTAGGATTTCTCGATGCTGGCAATGGACTGGTCAGCCCTGTCCATGCTCGACAAAGTCTTGGACCGCCTTCCCGATCTCGGTGTCGGTGATGCCAAGGTCGGGCCTCTTGTCGTTCAGGCTGAACCCGTTACCATCGGGCACCTCATCATACTTAATTCTCATGTAGATCGCATGGAAGACGTGGAATGCTTCATCGAACGTGAGCTTCGGTTCGTCCACCTTCGCGTCCGGTCGTTTGTACGGCTCGTACCCACGGATGCGACTGTTGCGGTCGGCTATGTGGTTTCTGAACCTGACTTCGACTCCCCTTGATTTCATGACGCTGCAGAAGGTCGTGAGATCCTGGTCCTCCTCAAGGTAGGCGAACCCGCCGCGCTGGTAGGAGTACGCCGTTATCTTCTCCGCGATGCCAAGCTCCGACAGCAAAGACTTCGACACTCGGAGCCAGGCGTGGCCCGGGTCCGAGTACAGGTCGAACGATTGCTCAGATTGCAATCCTGCATCCACCTCCCTCGTGCTCATTTCGCCGAAAGTGCTTCCTTGAGACTCTCTATGGCGTTGTCGATGTGATTGTCCAAGTGCTCGAACTCCGTCTGCGAATCCGTCCCGCTGTGCTCGGGGCAGACGGCCACATCGTTCCTCGCCTTCTCGAGTTCTGACAGCGCGTCGTTCATCAGCTTCTTCGTCCTTTCGTTCGTGTCCCGAATCACCCTCCCTCTACCTTCGCGGCATCGCCTTCAGGATGCCCTCTATCGCCGAGGCGACCTCGACATTCACGCCGACTAGGTTCACAGCGACATCCTCTCTGAACGGCTTCTCGCCCATGACTTTGGGGATGGACATTATCAGGAGCACCACGAGGTCCGAGCTCTCCCTGGCGATGACCTCGGCGAACTTCGTGAGCATCGTCGAGGCCTTGGCCGGGCTCTTCGCGGTCTCGGTCACGTGCTGCGCGACGGATGACACGGCGAGGTACTTCGCGTCGTGCTCAAGGCCGGTGAAGAGCTCTGGGTTCTCCAGCATCCTCTTCGGGTTCGGTATCTCGTGCTTGATGAAAGCGTAGAACTTCTCGCCGATGACAGGACCGAGGAACCCTATCGCTCCCTGCCTCACCACGTCGTGAGGCGCTCCTGCGAGCGTTCCGGCCAGGCGCTGCGCCAGCTTGGTCCAGCTCCTCGGAGAGGCGACGGCGTTGAGCATCTCGTTGCTGTCGTCGGGAGGGGCTACCATGTCGCTCTCGAAGCACATCAGGTAGCCAAGGCACCTGCGGTCCCAGGGCACTGGCTTCCCGTCAACGGCGCACGAGTCGGTGTAGGCCGCCCACTCCTTGACGGGCGGAGGCGACAGGTCAAGGGTCCAGACCTTGCCGGCCATTATCGGCTTGGGAAGGGGACGGGCGATACTGTTGTCTTCGACCCTGTTACCCGCGGCGACAATGATCGTGTCTCTCCTGAAGTGCCTGAAGCCGGCCATCTTCTCGTTGACTATCTTGAAGGATGAGCTGAGGACGTCGTCGCGCCTCGTGTTGGTGATGTCGTCTATGAAGACGAACCCCCTGCACCTGCCGATGACCTCGACCCAGCGGGGCGGCTTGTACACGGTCGTGCCGTCGCCGTTCTCCCTCATCTGCCCGGTGAGGTCCGGGGCCTCCATCTCGAGGAGAGGGAGGGGGATGAAGACGTAGTCCCCGCTGTCGAACTTGACGGAGTCGTCGTACTCCTTGAAGTTGAGCCCGAGCGACTTCGCCACCCTCGCCGCAACGTCCTTCATGAGGACTGTCTTGCCGACACCTGGTCCTCCCAA
>JAJTZC010000013.1:0-31401 GCA_032906705.1 Nitrososphaerales archaeon | reverse complement strand
CAGCTCTTCTATCTCGCGGCCCGCGGGCTGACACCTGACGAAGCGAAGAAGATGGTCGTCCTCGGGTTCTTCGAGCCTGTCTTGTCGCGGGTCCCGGTCGAGCAGACGAGGGAGGGTGCGAGGTTCATGATTGAGGGCAAGTGGCATGGAGAGAGGCGCAGGCTGGTTGACAGAGAGACCCTATTCAGGCTCACCGGAGAGGCCGCCCCGGAGGTCAGACAGTCCGAGGACATCTTCGAGCGGCATTACAAGTATCGGTAGTTTAGTTATGGGGGAGTTCGTCGCGGCCATGAAGGCGGATGATGTCAACGACGGTTCGATCGCGACCGTCGACATCAACGGTCGTCACATTCTGATTGCGAAGATAGCGGGTCAGGCGTATGCCTTGGGCGGGACATGCACGCACGAGGAGACCGACCTAGGCCTGGGCGTCGTGTTGGAGGACAGGGTGGTCTGCCCGCTGCACCTCTCTCAGTTCGACCTGAGGACAGGTGAAGTGATGAATCCTCCGGCAACCGTCCCGCTCGAAAAATTCAATGTTAAAATACAAGACGGGACAATTTTCGTCGAGGTTAGTTAGGTAAGGTTCGCTTACGTTGCTGAAAACAGAAATCCTGGACGTGGAAAAGGTTCGCGAGGACTTTCCGATCCTCAAGAGGAAGGTCAACGGCAAGAGGCTGGTCTACCTGGACAATGCGGCCACGACCCAGAAGCCCAGGCAGGTCATAGAGGCGCTCGTCGACTACTACTCGAGGTACAACTCCAACGTCCACAGGTCGGTCCACCGTCTCGGGGAAGAGGCGACCGAGGCGTTCGAATCTGCCAGGTCGAGGGTGGCTGGTTTCGTCGGTTGCAGGCCCTCCGAGACGATCTTCACCCGGGGGACGACGGAGTCGATCAACCTAGTCAGGTTCGCTTGGGGCGAATCCGAGGTCAGGCGCGGAGACCTGCTCGTCACCACCCTGATGGAGCATCACAGCAACATCGTGCCCTGGCAGCTCCTAGCCAAGAAGAATGGGGCCACGCTGAAATTCGTCGGCCTCAACCCTGACGGCACATTGAAAACAGAGGACCTTGAGAGGCTCCTCGGCGAATCGCCGAAGCTCGTGGCGCTGACGCACTGCTCCAACGTGCTCGGGACCATCAACGACGTCGCGAGCATCTGCGCAAAGGCGAGAAAGGCTGGGGCCGTGACAGTCGTCGATGGTGCCCAGGCGGTGCCTCACATGCCTGTCGACATCTCGGAGCTGGGCTGCGACTTCTACGCCTTCTCGGGGCACAAGATGCTCGGGCCCACCGGGATCGGGGTCCTGTGGGGAAGGAAAGATCTGCTCGAGAGTATGGAACCCTTCCATGGCGGGGGAGAGATGATCCGGGAGGTCTTCCTAGACCACGCCACGTGGAACGACGTTCCCTACAAGTACGAGGCAGGGACCGTCAACATTGCCGATGCCATCGGGCTCGGTGCCGCTGTGGACTACCTGACTACTATGGGCATGGAGAAGGTGAGGGAGCACGAAGTCCAGCTTCTGAAGTACGCCATGGAGGTCCTCCCGAAGGTCCCAGGGTTCAAGGCGTACGGCCCAACGAGGCCAGACCAGAGAGGCGGCGTAATCTCGTTCAACCTTGCCGACATACACTCGCACGACCTCGCGACCATACTCGACGAAGAAGGAATCGCGATCAGGTCCGGGCACCACTGCGCCCAGCCGCTCATGAGGTGGCTCGACGTGGCCGCAACCAGCCGGGCGAGCTTCCACGTGTACAACTCCTTTGACGATATCGACGCGCTCCGTTCCGGCCTGGAAAAAGCAAGGAAGGTCTTCAAACTATGAGTTCCGCGGACATCTACAAGGAGCTTATCCTGGACTACTACAGGAATCCGAGGAACTTTGGGAAGATTCACGACCACGACATCGAGGCGCACGAGAGCAACCCGCTCTGCGGCGACGATGTGGACCTGCAAGTGAAGGTGGGGCGCAGCGGAGAGATGGAGAGTGTCATGTACACTGGCAGGGGATGCGCGATAAGCCAGTCTTCGACATCAATGCTCACCGAGCTGGCCAAGGGAAAACCGCTTGACTGGGTGAAGCAGCTCTCCAAGGAGGACGTTCTCAAAATGCTGGGCAATCCTGAACTGGGGCCGGCGCGCATCAAGTGCGCACTTCTCGGGATGAAGGCTCTGAAGACCGGGGTCTACGGTTACTTGGGCGCCAACCTTGAGAAGATGGAGGACTAGCCGCTAACGGGCATCGTCCAGCTTCTTCCAGACTTTTGCCCCGCCGCCCTTCCTTCGTGGCGCCTTGGCTGCCATGACGTGCCTCTTCAGCAGCTGAATCCCAAGCGCAGGGTCGACGCCCTTGGGGCAGACGGCAGAGCAGGAGCCCGCGTAATGGCATCGCCAGATGCCGTGTTCAGTGTCCATCAGCCTGAATCTCTCCTTGCCGCCTTCGTCCCTGACATCCATCGTGTACCTGTAGGCCTGGGCGAGTGCCTGCGGCCCCGGGTAGAGACTGTCCGTAGCAGCTGTGGGGCATGAGGACGTGCAGAGGCCGCACTTGATGCAGTAGGTGAACTGGGTTATTTCGTCCAGCTCTTTCGGGCTCATCGAGTATTCCGACGTCGGGCCGTCCATCTCCTCGGCGTCAGACCTCACCAAGTGAGGCAGGAGCGAAGTGTGTTTCTCGAAGAAACCTGACAGGTCGGTCGCGAGGTCTTTGACTATGGGGAAGTTGTCCATTGGCTGGACCGTCACGGTGTTGGAGTTCAACTCCTCTACTGGCGTGTAGCACGCCAGCCTGGGCAGGCCGTTGATCTTCATCCCGCAGGAGCCGCACGATGCCATCCTGCATGAGAACCTGACCCCGATGGAGTGGTCGGTGTAGTCCCTCGCGTGGAGGATCGCGTCGAGGACGGTCATACCTTCCCTTAGCGGGACTTTGAATTCCTCGAACCTCGGCTTCGCGTCCGAGGAGGGGTTGAACCTCTGCACCCGCAGCATCAACGGTTCCAATGTCTCAGCTCACCCCTGCTGTGACGGCGAGTATTACAGTTCTCGTCCCGTAGGCGGCCGCGAGTATGACTGCCACGACGGTCCCCGTGTTGACCCAATCCGACCAGCGCGGTGTCTGCCTCCACTCCAGCAGGATTATCCGAAGCCCGTTGAACCCATGAAGCAAAACGACTACCAGCAGTATCTCGAGGAGGCTTCCGTTGAGCCAGTCCCGGTACAGCGAGAGGACCCTTTGGAACGAGAGCGCTTCACCGTATGGGACAAGAACTCCCTGCATCAGTAGGTGGAGGGCCACGAGAACCAGGGCCGCGATGGCCGTCGCGTACTGCAGCTGCATGAGCCTGGATTCCTTCATCGCATCACCCGAAGAGTATGGACCCCGACCAGAGCGCCGCAACGATGGCGAGCACAATCGCCAGCCAGACAAGATGACGTTGGAGCGACCGCAACCCCTTTGGCTTGTAGGGATACTCTACCGTCGACGGCTTTTGGAAGATGATTCCATACTCCGCCAGAATAAGGCGGATGCCGTTTATCCCGTGGAAGACGACTATAGTCGCAACAAGAGCAAGTATGACGTGCCCGACGACGTTCTCAGTAACGCTCAGGTCGAGGGCCCAGCTGGATTGGCTCGGCCCCGTACCGATTGGCCCTCCCACGAAGAAGCTTGTGTCTCCGATGTGTCCCAGGACGTAGAGCAGGATGAGGACCCCAGTAAGCCTCTGGAATACGTAGGCCCACCTCTCTATGCTGTAATGGTACGGGTTGAGCCAGCCGCGGACTCCCCTCTTGTTTGCTGCCTGTTTGTCCGACCTCAATTGCGGCCCGGTCTCCAATTGTGCAGATTCAATAGTGACGCTCCATCGGCTGGTACTTTGTCACCTTTACTGGCGAGTAGTCAAGCTTGGGACCCCCGGCCACATCCATGGCAAGAGTGTGCTTCATCCAGCGCTCGTCGTCCCTCTGCGGGAAGTCCCTCCGGAAGTGTGCGCCCCTCGATTCGGTCCTCGCCAGGGCCCCAACGACAACGACCTCAGCGACGGTCAGCATCGCCTCGACCTCCAGAACGTCGCTCAGGTTCGTGTTGAACACCCTGCTCTTGTCCTCGCAGTGCCGGAAGTCCGTTTCCTTGAGCTCTCTTATGGCCTTCAGGGCCCTGCTCAGGCCTTCTGCCGTCCTGTAGACAAAGACGTCGCTCTCCATCGCCTTCTGGACCTTGTCCCGCACTTCGTAGGGGTTGGTGCCCCCCGCGCCGTGGAAGATCCCGTCGAAGATTCTTCGCTCCTCCAGCATGGTCTGCTCGCCTGCTGGGCCCGGCAGCGACTTTCCCGAAGCGTAACGTGTGGCCTCCGCTCCCGTGATTGCCCCCCAGACTAGGCACTCTGATGTCGAGTTCGCGCCGAGCCTGTTGGCGCCGTTGATGCTAACGCAGGCCGCCTCCCCGGCCGACCAGAGCCCCTTTACTCGCGTCGCGCCGTCAATGTCCGTGTCGATGCCTCCCATCACGTAGTGGCAGACAGGCCTGACGGGAGCTGGCTTCTCGATTATATCGATTCCCCTGAACTTCAATGCAATTTCACGGATTCCAGCGAGGCGGTGCTTGATGTTCTCCGCCCCGATTGGCGTCAGGTCCAGGTGCACGTACGACAGCCCGCTTGATTCGTCCGCGAAGCCCCGGCCCTCTTCTATCTCCGTCATGATCGCCCTCGACACCACGTCCCTGGAAGCGAGATCGAGCTTCTCGGGCGCGTATCTCTTCATGAACCGCTCGCCGTCCTTGTTGAGGAGTACGCCGCCCTCCCCCCTCGCCGCCTCGGTGATCAGGATGCCAGAGGGCACCAGCCCAGAGGGGTGGAACTGTATGAACTCCATGTCCTTGAGCGGAACCCCGCCCCTGTACGCGATTGCCATGCCGTCCGGAGTCGAGCTGTAGCCGTAAGTGGAGAAGCTGTAGAGCCTGCCCGAGCCGCCCGTCGCCAGTATCCCCGCCTTGCCCAAGATGGCGGCGAAGTCCCCGGTCTTCATCTCAATCGCCGTGAATCCCCTGAACTCTCCCTCCTCTACCAGCAGCGATGTAGCGAACCATTCCTGGTAGAAGGTGATTTTGTCGTACTTCGTCGCCGTGTCGTAGAGCGTCTGCATCTCGAAGAACCCCACCTTGTCTTCCGCGAAGCTGGCCCGAGGGTAGCTGTAACCGCCGAACCACCTCTGCGCTATCCGGCCGTCCTCACGCCTAGCCCAGGGCATTCCCCAGTGGTCCAGCTGGTATATCTCCCGAGGCATCGCCTCTGCGAACCTCTGCACGGCGTCCTGGTCAGCAAGATAGTCCGACCCCTTCACCGTGTCAAAGACGTGGGACTCGATCGAGTCTCCAAGCTCCGGGTACAGGACCGCGGCCGTGCCTCCTTCAGCGCTGACCGAGTGGGAACGCATCGCCTGGACCTTCGTGACAACAGCGATGTCGGCCTTCCCGCCGCTGACGCGCGCAGCTTCGATAGCTGCCCTGAGACCGGCGATTCCGGAGCCGACGATCACGACGTCGTGCCTTAGGCTCTCGACCATTGCGTTCGCTCTTTCAAGCCGAAGTCCCTGTTCTCTTAGACTTTGCCATGCGATCCCTAGAATCTGAAACCGATTTCGGTCGGAATGGAAATCCGAGTTTCCGTCGGAATACCCCGTTTCATCATGGATAACCTTTTAACAGCATCGAAAATCGCATTAAGGATACGAGAGGTTTTAGGTGCCTCATTACGGCTACAGTTTCGAGGGTTTCGACCCAGCGGTACATGTGCGGGCTAGCGGTAGAGAGGTAAACATTTCTCCGAAAGCGGCCAGGGAGGTCGCTCTGACCATCAAGGGAATGTCCGTGGTGAAGGCGATTGGCCTTCTCGAGCTTGTAATGAAGAAGAAGATGGCAATCGCATTCAGGCGCCACAAGCTCAAGGTCGGCCACAGAAGCGAGCTCCAGGGATTTCCCTCCGGTTCTTATCCTGTCAAGACGGCGAAGGTCTTCATTGAGGTCCTCAAGAACCTCCAGAGCAACTCCGAGTTCAAGGGGCTTGACCCCGAGCACGTCGAGATAATCCATTCTGCGGCTTACGCCGGGAGGACGATCAAGGACTACATCCCCAGGGCGTACGGCCGCTCCTCGCCCAACTTCCATCAGCTCGTCCACATCGAGCTCGTCGGCAAGGAAGTCTAGGCATGCCGGTCCAGCAGCGAAGTTCCGCCAAATCCATTTTGCTGACTTCAAGGTCCTTCGCTGACTTGGATGAGTTTTTCGAGAAGCAGCTCCGAGATGCAGGGTACGGGGGCCTCGAAATAGAGAAATCGCCCATCGGCACGACCCTGAAGGTCTACGTAGCCAGACCCGGGCTCGCCATAGGGAGACGGGGCACCGGGATCAAGGAGCTCACAGACAAGGTCGCCTCACAGTTCGGGATCGTCAATCCCCAGATCGCCGTATCCGAAGTGACAAACCCAGAGCTGAACGCCAGGATAATGGCCGGGAGAATCGCGCAGATAGTGTCCCGAGGAACCGCCTTCAGGCGCGCGGCCCAGTGGACCGTGAACAACATAATGAACGCCGGGGCCGCAGGCGTCGAGGTCTCGGTAAGGGGCAAGCTGCGGAGCGACAGGTCCCACGGCGAGAAGTACAGGGCCGGCGTGGTGCCAAAGAGCGGCGACACTGCAGATAGGGTGGTGGACGATGCGGTTACAGACGTGCTCCTGAAACTCGGTCTCTACGGAATCAAGGTCAAGATTGCGCTGAAGGACGCCCTGCCTCCCGACTTCGAGTTCAAGGAGGACATCAAGTTGGAGAAGAAAGAGGATGGCACAACTCAAACCGAGGGAACTGAGGCAGCAGGAAGCTGACAAGCTCAGGCAGACGCTCTTTGACCTTCGGGCAGAGCTCTCCAAGCTCAAGGGCGACCAGGAAAGGGGCCTGGTGAAGAAGGACGTTGGCAAGGTCAGGCGTGTCAGGAGGGACGTTGCCAGGGTCTTGACGGTCATGAGAGAGAAGGGTGTGGCAGAGTGATTTCTTTGGGTGAGACCGTAACTGTCTTTGATTCCAGGGATCCAACCAAGAAGGGCCGGAAGGGAGAGGTGGTCATGGAGACCGCCAAGACGCTCCTGCTCCAGACCAGCACAGGCAGAATCACAGTCGAGAAGCTGGGTGCCGTCCTTGTCGTGGCCGCCACCGGCGATGTGCTTTCGGGGGACGACCTCTATGGGAGGCTCCAAGACAGGTTCGGGGAGAGGAAGAGATGAGCACAGCCGGCCTGCAGGTCTCCGTTCCCAAGAAGGATTGCGATGACGGAAGGTGTCCATTCCACGGGAACCTCAAGGTTAGGGGAAAGCTGCTCACCGGGAAGGCTGTCTCGACCGCGGGCAAGAGCTTCATCGTGGTTCAGATGGAGTACCTCCACAGGGTCGCCAAGTTCAACAGGAGCGAGAGGAGGAGGAGCAGGCTCTGTGCACATCTTCCGCCCTGCGTGGAAGTCGCGGAGGGCGACACTGTGACGATAGGTGAGTGCAGACCTCTGTCGAAGACCATCTCCTTCGTCGTGGTCGAAGCGAGGAGGCCCTCATAGTGTCAACGAAGTCTCGTGCGGTCTCGGCCAAGGGAGTCGAGGAGTTCAAGAATTACATCACTCGTTCGATTCCGCTGAACGCCGTCATCACCTGCGCGGACAATACGGGCGCGAAGACGCTGCGCGTCGTGATGGTCACGAAGGCGAAGACGAGGCTGAGCAGGTACCCTGCAGCGTCGGTGGGGGACAGCATCGTGTGCGTAGTGAAAAAAGGGCCCCCTGAGCTGAGAAAGACAGTCTTCGGCGCCGTGGTAATCAGGCAGAAGTACCCGGTGAGGAGGATCAGCGGACAGAGGGTCGTCTTCGAGGACAACGCGGCGGTCATCATAACGCCCGAGGGCGACCTGAAGGGTACTGACATCAAAGGCCCGGTGGCAAGCGAGGCTGCGGAGAAGTGGCCAAGGATAGCCAATCTGGCCTCCATCATAGTTTGAGTGGTTGTACATGAAATTCGCCTCAAGTTTGTCGGCCGACCTGCGGGAGAAGTACAAGCGACGGTCTGTTAGGCCTCGCAAGGGCGACTCTGTGAAAATAGTCCGAGGAGAGTTCAAGGGCGTAGAGGGAAAGGTCACCAAAGTCCTCACGGAAAAAGGGAGGCTGAACGTGGAAGGCGTCTCGCGTGAGAAGCTCAAGGGAGGGACCGCCCCGATCCCGATTCACTCTTCCAACGTCGTGCTCACGGCGCTGGCTCTCTCCGACAAGTTGCGGAGGGCGAAGCTGGAGGCGCCGGGCTAGATGGGCAAGAAGGGCGGCAGGAACAAGCTGAAGAGGCTGGCGGCTCCAAAGTCCTGGGACATCTCGAGGAAGGAGAGCAGGTTCGTCTTCAAGCCGCTTCCCGGCCCGCACGGAACGAAGTCATCGTACCCGCTCGGCGTCGTGGTCCGCGACCTGGCCTCCATGGCGGGGACCTCGAAGGAAGTCAAGCGCGCGACGAAGACGGGAAAGGTCATCGTCGACGGGAAGCCTAGGCAGTCGCCGAGCTACCCGGTCGGGCTCTTCGACGTGGTAAGCGTACCGGCCGAAGGCGCTTCGTTCCGCTTGGTTCCGTCGACAAAGGGGCTGGTCCTCTCAAAGGTCGGGGAACCCGAGGCGAAGGCCAAGCTCTGCAGCATAAAATCCAAGGTGATGTCCAAGGGCGGCCACATGCAGTATGGGTTCCACGATGGGAGGTCCCTCGTCGATGATAGCCTCAAGCTCTCTCCGGGGGACGCGGTCCTCCTCGAAGTTCCTTCCCAGAAAGTGGTTCAGGAAGTAAGGCTCGCCAAGGGCTCGCTCGGGCTTGTCCTGTCGGGCGACAGGGCAGGACAGGTCGGAAAGATACTTGATGTCAAGCCAGGAACGATTACCAGGGAAAGGATGGTCAAGATATCACTGCCGGGCGGAGAGGCTGAGATTCCTTCCAGGCTCGTTTTCCCCGTCGGGAAGGAGCGGCCCTTGATCACGGTCGGGGCGACATCATCATGAGCCAAAAGGCCGTCCAGGAGAACCCGATGCTCGCAATAAGGGTGGGCAAGGTTGTGCTGAACATAGGGCTGGGCAAGTCGGGCGAGGCCATAGAAAGGGGGAAGAAGGTTCTGGAACAGGTCGCGGGCCAGAAACCGGCCCAGAGGCGAGCCAAGAAATCAGTCAGGGACTTCGGTATCCACGTTGGCGAGCCGATCGGCGTCCTGGTCACGATCAGGGGGAAGCGCACGACCGAACTACTCGAGAAGCTGCTCACTGCCAGGGAAAAGAAGCTCGCCGAGTCGTGTTTCGACGCGAGGGGTTCGGTTTCTTTCGGCATAAAGGAGCATATCGAGATTCCCGGGATCAGGTACGACCCAGCCATAGGGATCCTAGGGATGAACGTGTCAGCCCTGCTGGAAAGGCCGGGTTACAGGGTCGCGAGAAGGAACCGGAGGAACTCTCGCGTCGGCAGGAACCACATCGTCTCAAAAGAGGAGGCGATGGAGTTCTTCAGGGAGAAATTTGGGGTTACAGTAGCATGAAAGAGAGGCATCCTAAGAAAAGGAGCTACGGCAAGTCGACCCACTACTGCAAGCGGTGCGGGCAATACGGCGCCGTCATCAGGTCCTACGACTTGGTGCTTTGCAGGCAGTGCTTCAGGGAAGTTGCGGAGAAGCTCGGCTTCAGGAAGTACGACTAGGTGGAGATGGGATTGGCAGCCACAAACGTGATGTCCAACCTGTTCGCGAGCCTCCAGAACGCCGAGCTGAGGAACAAGAAGGAGTGCATGGTAATCCCGGCCTCAAAGCTCGCAAGAGAGGTCCTGAAAGTCCTCCAAAAACGGCGCTACGTGGGAGAGTTCGAGTTCATCGAGGACGGAGTAGGAGGGAAGCTCAAGGTCCAGCTCATGGGCAAGATCAACAGGTGCGGGGTCATCTCGCCGAGGTTCCCAGTGAAGTCCCCCAAGCTTGTGGACTGGGAGCACCGCTACCTCCCTGCTGTCGGCGTCGGCACCCTCATCGTTTCGACGCCAGGAGGGGTCATGTCCCACTCTGAAGCTCAGGAAAAAGGACTGGGCGGGAGGCTGATCGGTTATGTCTACTAGCGGGGTCCATCAGCAGGTCGTGCAGCTCCCGGACGAAGTGACCGTTTCACTCGAAGGCAGGATGCTGACCGTGAAGGGGAAGCTCGGGGAGGCCAGGAAGGACTTCGAAAAAGTCAACGTAAACCTGGCAGTCCAAGGCAACAAAGTGGCCATCATCCCCTTCTCGAAGAAGAAGAAGGACAACGTCGTCGTCAACACCGTCCAGAGTCTGCTCAACAACATGGCCACCGGCGTGACGAAGGGTTACACGTACAGGCTGAAGATCGTCTATGCCCATTTCCCGATCACCGTGAAGACCAAGGGCGACGAGGTCCTGGTCGAGAACTTCGTGGGCGAAAGGTCGCCGCGGGTGGCGAAGATCGTGGGCAAATGCAAGGTGACCGTGGAGGGCGACGACGTCGTGGTGAAGGGTGTCTCCCTGGAGGACGTCGGGCAGACCTCAGCCAACGTCGAGCTGGCTACCAAGATAAAGCGCAAAGACCAGCGAGTCTTTCTCGACGGCGTCTACATATACCAAAAGGAGAAGGGCTGGTAAGAATTGCCAAAGGCGAAGCTGACAGAGGAAAACAGGTTGAAAGCGCTCGTTGCGAAGCGAACGGAGTTAGCCGCGAACAGGCCGGAATTCATCAGGCAGGAGAGTTGGAGGTACGTCCGGCTAAGGCCCATGTGGCGCAAGCCAAAGGGCGTGGACAACAAGGTGAGGAGGCAGGACAAAGGCTGGCCGGCGCTGGTCCGTGTGGGTTACAGGGGACCGGTCAACTCGAGGGGCCTGCATCCCAGCGGCCACTTCGAGGTTCTAGTGTACAGGCCCGCCGACCTCGAGGGGCTCGTCCCGGGAAGAGACGTTGCCAGGCTGGGCGGGACGGTCGGGGCGAAGAAGCGGGAACATATCCTGGCCAGGGCTAACGAGCTGGGCGTCAGGGTGCTGAATCCTACGGGGTTGAGGATAATTGAATCTAAGAAGTAAGCGAAGGCTCGCGGCTTCAGTGATGAAGGTCGGGCTCGACAGGGTGATATTCGATGAGGAGTACTCTGACCTCATCCAGGACGCGATCACCAGGAGCACAATCCGGGGATTGGTGGGCTTCGGCGCGATAAGGGCTGCGCCCGAGAAAGGGATCTCACGGGGAAGGGCCAGGGAGCGGGCTCAGAAGCTGAAGCGAGGTCGGGGGCCAGGCTCGATGGAGGGACCGAAGCACGCGAGGAACTCGAGGAAGGACGCATGGGTCACGAAGGTTAGAGCTCTCAGGTGGAGGCTCAAAGTCGCCAAGGACCGGGGAGACATGAGCAGGGGCAACTACAGGCGGCTCTACAAGCAAGTGAAGGGAGGTCAGGTGAGAGGGGTCAAGCACCTCCTCGAGCTGATGAAGGAGGCGAGACGGTAGTGTCCCCGTACATCCCGATTCCAAGAAGGAGGCGGGAGGGGACGACCGACTTCCGCGCAAGGAAGAGGGCCATCACATCGCAGACTCCACTGCTGGTGGTCAGGGTGTCCAACAAGAACGTCTCGTCCCAGTTCGTGAGGCCGACGGTCAGCGGGGACACGGTACTCTCCTCAGCCCATTCGCGCCAGCTCCGCAAGTTCGGATGGGGTGGATCGGCGAGGTCCACGCCAGCGTGCTATCTCCTGGGCATGCTCGCGGGAAGGAAGGCGCAGACAAAGGGCGTGAAGGAGGCGGTCCTCTACAACGGGGTGGTCCCCTTCATCAAGGGGTCAAGGATAGCTGCGTTCGTGAATGGCGTTGTGGATTCGGGAGTCTCGATGGCCGTTGACAAAGAGGCCCTGCCCTCTCAGGAAAGGCTGACCGGGAAGACTATAGCAGAGTTTGCATCAAAGCTGGCCAAGGAGGACAAGGAGGCTTACTCGAGGCGCTTCTCTGCGCTGTTAAGGGGCGGGTTCAAGCCTGAAGACTACCCGGCGCAGTTCGAGAAAGCAAAGGCCGCCATAGCGGGAGGGAAGAAATGACAATGATGGCAAGGCGAGAAAGGGAAGAGGCAGAGGAGGTCTGGGTGCCTCGGACCAAGCTGGGCAAGCTGGTGAACGAGGGGAAGATAACGTCGCTCGCGGAGATATTCAAGAGCGGCCAGAGGCTGCGCGAGTCTGAGATAGTGAAGAAGCTCCTGCCGGAGCTCAGGAACGAGGTCGTCGGGGTCAGCGTGGTGCAGAAACAGACGGACGCGGGCGAGCTCACAAGATTCTCCGCGGTTGTCGCCGTGGGCAACGGAGCGGGCTGGTTCGGGGTCGGCAAGGCCAAGGCTATGCAGACCAGGGAGGCCATAGAGAAGGCGACAAACATCGCGCTCCTGAACATCATACCAGTCAAGCTGGGATGCGGGAGCTGGGAGTGCAGGTGCGGAACGCCCCACTCGGTACCATACAAGATCCGAGGAAAGGCGGGCAGCGTCACGGTAGAAATCATGCCCGGTCCGAGGGCGCTAGGGCTGGTCGCGGGTCCAGCTCTCAAGAACCTGCTACAGCTCGCGGGCGTGAAAGATGCGTGGATACGTACCTTCGGTTCCACTAGCACCCTGTCATCGCTTGCGAACGCCGCCTACGACGCTTTCAGGATGGCGCACGGGTTGAACGTCTGAGGAGACTGAGATGGCATTACTCATCGCGGTCAACATGCACGGGAAGATAAATTCCACAGTACCGGTGCGGAAGGCGCTCACGGAGCTGAAGGTGGAGAGGAGGTTCTCGGCGTCACTCGTGCCTGACGATGGACCCTCGCTGGGCATGCTCAGGCTATGCAAGGACTACCTGGCGTGGGCCCCGGTCGACTCCGACCTGCTTGTCGCCCTGCTGAAGACTAGGGGGATGGTCAGCGGGACCAGAAGGCTCGATGCCCAGGCGCTCGCGTCACTCGGCTTCAAGAAATACGAGACTTTCGCGGAGAAGATACTGAAGGACGGGACCCGTCTCTCGGCCTACCCGGGGATCAAGCCCTTCTTCAGGCTCAGCCCCCCCAGGGGTGGGCTCAAGCTGTCCTCACGGAGGCAGGCGACGGAAAGAGGAATCCTGGGGAACAACCCCAAGCTCCCGGAAATCGTCAGGAGGATGATCTAGGTGCCGACCAGAGTCAGGAAGGCGCGCAGGTACAGGGGCATGAGGACCCACGGCTACGGCCAGATTGGGCAGCACAGGCACTCTGGAAAGCAGGGCGGGCACGGGCAGGCCGGGCTCCACAAGCACAAGTACTCCTGGATGGTGAAGTATGACCCGGACCACTTCGGGAGGGACCCGTTCAGGCCGCCGGGCTACTACGTCAAGCCCTCCCGCTGGCTCAATGTCGGGGACCTCGACACCCTGGCCGTCGCCGGGCCCGGGCTGGACCTGTCTTCGATGGGTGTGGAGAAGCTGCTTGGTTCCGGCGGAGTGTCCCGCGCATATCAGGTGAAGGTCGGCGCTTTCACGAAGAAAGCTCAGGCTAAAATAGAGGCCGCCGGAGGAAAGATCGTAGCTCAGGAGTAGGGCCCGACCATGGCCTCAATGCGTAATTTCATCAAGAGCGTAGCGACCGTCCTACCCGAGATTCCGAAGCCCGAGAAGAAACCCTCGCTGAACGAGCGGTTCATCTGGACCGCGTTCGCCCTGATAGCGTACCTAGTGATGGCCGTCACTCCGCTCTACGGATTCGGCGGCAGCAGCAACCAGAAAGACCAGCTCGCGTTCCTGAGGGTCGTCTTCGCCTCGACCCAGGGGACCCTGATGGAGCTCGGCATCGGACCCATAGTCACGGCGGGGCTGATTCTCCAGCTCCTGGTCGGGAGCGACATCATCAAGTTGAACATGAGCGACACAGCTGACAGGGCCCTTTTCGGCTCGGCGACGAAGTTCCTCACTATGATAGTCATCGTGGGCGAATCGCTGGCCTACATCGTCGGCGGCGCGCTCGGAGTGCTCGCGCCCAACCAATCCATAGTCATCTTCGCTCAGCTCTTCGTCGCCAGCATCCTCGTGCTGCTCCTCGACGAACTGATTCAGAAGGGCTGGGGCATCGGGAGCGGGGTGAGCCTCTTCATTCTCGCCGGGGTCTGCCAGACCGTCATGTGGTACACGTTCTCGCCCTTCTCGCTCCGGGCTTCGGCCTCTTCGACTGCGACGATAGTCTTCGGCTTCATCCCCGCCGCAATCAGCGCCTTCTTCACCAACACCCTCCCGGACCTGGTGGTCAGGAACTTCCGCTACCCGAGCCTCCTCACCTTCACGCTCACGCTCGTGATGATACTGGTCCTGGTCTACATCGAGGGCATAAGGGTCGAACTCCCGATAACGTCGACGAAGTACAGGGGCTTCGCGGGCGTCTACCCGATCAAGCTGCTCTACGTCTCCAACATCCCCGTGATCCTGGTCTCCGCGCTCGCGGCCAACGTGACCTTCTTCACCAAGATCCTCTACAACTACGTCGGGAGCTCCACGACGAGCTGGATCAGGTACATCGGCACCTTCCCCACGGGCCCCAACGCCACGTCATCATACCCGACAGGGGGCCTCGTGTACTACATGACGGCCCCGCAGGGGATCGACTCCACGCTCGCCGACCCGGTGCATGCTGTGATCTACCTGACCTACCTGGTGGGGATGGCCGTGCTGTTCGCCAAGCTGTGGGTCGAGATCGGTGGCCTAAATCCGAAGGCAGTGGCGAAGAACCTCCTTGGCACCGAGGTGCAGGTGCCCGGATTCAGGAGGACCAACCTCTCGATGGAGCAGATGCTGAACAGGTACATCCCAACGCTCACGATCATAGGCGGAATTCTCATCGGCCTGATAGCGGGTGTCTCCGACCTATTCGGCGTCTTCGGATCCGGCATCGGGATACTCCTCATGGTAGACATCATCCTGCAATACTATCAGATGCTCCTCAAGGAACAGCTGGAGGAGTTCTCACCTGCCCTCGCGGGAGTGCTCGGGGCGACATAGCGATGAGGCTCAGGGTAGTCGTCGTCGGTGTCCCGGGAGTGGGCAAGACGACCGTCGTAAACAAGCTGAACTCGACCATGAAAGGGTCGAGGTTGATCACATTCGGTACGGTCATGCTCGACGAGGGGAAGAAGCTCCGCTGGCTAAAGCACAGGGATGAGCTCAGGAAGCTGCCCGTCGAGAAGCAGAGGCGCCTCCAGACAATCGCTGCGAGAAGAATCTCGAACATGAAGTTCAAAGTGCTCTTGGTCGACACGCACCTCTTCGTCAGGACGAAGGAGGGCTTCTGGCCCGGACTCCCATTCGAGGTGGTCAGGGCGCTGAAGCCGACCCACCTTATCCTTGTCGAGGCCGACCCCGAGGAGGTCATGCTGAGGAGGCGTGCAGACAAGACCAGATACAGGGACGACGTGGGGAGAGAAGACCTCATGGCAGAACTCTCTCTTGCGAGGAGCTTCCTCACAGTCTCGTCCACGCTAACGGGCGCCCCGATGCTCATGGTTTCCAACGGCGACGGCATGTCGGACCAGGTCGTCGGCGGACTCGTCCGGATGCTGCGGGAGGCCGCAAGATGACCCTCGCCATACCCGAGACCACGTTCATCGTCACATTCACCGCGCTCGGCCTGGGCATCGTGACCAACCTGCTGACGATCCGCTTCGTGGACCTCGCGAAGGAGCGGCGGATGAAGGCCGAGATCGCCCAGCACAACAAGGAGCTCCGCGAGGCGATGAAGTCGAAGGACAAGGCGAAGGAGGAGAAGCTGAAGAAGAAGGATGTTCAGATCAAGCAGATGAACGCCAAGGTCTCGACGGCCCGGCTCAGGGTCACTGCGATAACATTCATCCCGTTCATAGTCCTCTACTACCTCATGGCCGGCTTCCTCGGCGGTTTCAACGTCGTTGTCGCTCACTCTCCGTTCGTAGGTACTGGCCTGCCAATTCTGTTCAACCCTGACGGGAGCATAGTCCTCTTCTGGTGGTACACGATATCCTCCCTGACGTTCAGTCCGATGCTGACCAAACTCTTCCGCACTTCCACTTGAAGGGTCCCATGCGCGCCATCATAGTTTCAGGTATGCCCGCAGTGGGTAAGACGACTGTCTCGAAGATGGTCGCGGAGACTCTGGGCCTCAAGCTAGTGGGGGGCGGCGACGTTCTCAAGGAGATGGCCTTGGAGGAGGGATACTCTCCGGGCGGTGATGACTGGTGGGACACCGAGGAGGGCATCAGGTTCCTGGAAGAGAGGAAGGTGCGGCCCGGGTTCGACAAGGAAGTGGACGCCAGGCTGCTCGTGAAAGCCAAGGAGGGGGATGTCGTCATCACGAGCTACCCTGTTCCTTGGCTCTCGAAGCACGGGCTCAAGATCTGGCTGTCGGGGAGCGTGGAGAGCAGAGCCAAGAGGATGTCGAAGAGGGACAAGATGGACGGAAGGAAGTCCATCAAGGTCCTGGCGGTCAGGGACGGGGAGAACTACAAGCTATACAAGAAGATCTACAAGATAGAGTTCGGCAGGGACCTGTCGCCATTCGACCTGGTAATCGACACCGATTCAATTGACGAATCCGAGGTCGCACAAATCATCCTCCACTACGTGAAGAACAGAAGAAGCTGAAATGCAATCACAGAAAACAGTCGTCCTTGACGAAGAGGAGACCGACCCACAGTACGGCTCCGTCCCCTCAGCCAGGCCCATCGAGACGCTCCTGGCATACGGCCTCATTCCACTTGACAAGCCAAGGGGCCCGACCAGCCATGAGGTCGTGGCATGGGTCAGGAAGATGCTCAACGAGGAGAGGGCCGGGCACAGCGGGACGTTGGACCCCCCAGTTTCGGGGCTGCTCCCAATAGGCTTGGGGCATGCCACGAAGGCACTGAGCCTGCTCCTGCTCTTCCCGAAGGAGTACTGGGCGGTCATGAGGCTTCATTCGTCCGTGCCGAGAAAGAAACTCGACGGCGTCGTCGGCGAGTTCAGGGGAGAGATCTTCCAGAGGCCTCCCCAGCGTTCCTCGGTGAAGAGGGAGGTCAGGAGCAGGATGATTCACGAACTGGAGGTTACCGAGGCGCAGGGGAACCTGTACCTCCTCAGGTGCGTCTGCCAGTCTGGGACCTACATGCGGAAACTGATCTACGACATAGGCGAGGTCCTCGGAGTGGGTGCCACAATGATCGAGCTCAGGAGGACCAAGGTTGGCCCCCTCAGAGAGGAGGACGGCTTCGTGACTCTCCACCAGCTCAACGACGCGGTCTACAAGCTTCGGGCTGGGGACGAGTCTGCCCTGAGGATAGCTGTCAAACCCATCGAGAGATGCCTCGGGTCGATTCGGAGGCTGACCATACGCGACTCGGCTGTGGACGCAATTTGTCACGGCGCGAGGCTGGCCGTCCCGGGAATCCTCTCGGCGTCCGAAGGAATCGCCAAGGGCGAAATTGTGGCGTTAATGTCGGGCAAGGGCGAGCTCGTTGCGATAGGCAGGGCGCTGATGCCGTCGAGCGAGCTGAAGTCGGTCTCGAGGGGGCTCGCATGCACGGTCGAGAGAGTCGTGATGAAGCAGGGTACCTACCCAAAGCTCTGGAAGCACCAAACAAAGGCGAAGCCTAGGTAGGTGGCCTGCCTCCGCGCCTCCTGAAGGCCAGGAAGGCCCAGTCAACACTGCTGCCCTGAATGCGCCGCAGTACCGAGTATCGCCAAGGGAGAGAACAGCAGAAGTGTCACGATGAATACGATCCAGAAACGGAGCCTCGCGGGAGAGCCAAACTGCTCTGGCCCGGGTTTTTGCAACAGAAGCTACGCCCCGCTCTTGGGGCGTGACCGAGGACTTTGCTTGCCCAGGTGAGCGGCCTTCCTGACCATGAAGTCCCGCGTGAATTCAATCAGCACTTCGCCCCGCTGGTTGCGGCCCCATGTGCGCAGTGTCACGATACCGCTGTCTCCGCTACTCTTGGACTCTCGCTTGCCCGTTACCTCGCATTCCGCGTAGATCGTGTCACCCCCGAAGACTGGATGGACGAACCTCACATCGCGCAGCCCCAGCATGAACCCGTTCGCGCTCGTCTGTTCGACCAGGATACCCGCGACTGTGGCGAGCGTCAGGAACCCGTTGACAACCATCCTCCCCTTGAACGGTTTCCCCGGGAAGCTCTTCTTGGCGTAGTCCGCGTTAAAGTGAATCTGATTGCTGTTATTGGTGAGAAGGGTGAACCAGATATTGTCCGCGTCAGTGACTGTCCTCCCTACGCGCCCCTTCATCTTCATCCCTGGAGCGAAGTCCTCGAAGAAGAGCCCTTGTTCTGGCACAATGCGAGTTCGCCTCTGAGCCGTATAAACCGTATGTCAGCAATCCTTAAACTGAAACGCGCCCTGCGCGGATCGTGCTTCGGCGGAGCCAACTCTACGTCCCAGGCAATAACGAGAAGATGATATCGAAGGCGGCTCTCCTGGAGGCGGATTCTGTCATCCTCGACCTGGAGGACGCCGTGCCAGCCAGGGAGAAGGAGGATGCGAGGCGCCTTGTCGCGCGGCTTTCACGCGAACTCGAATGGGGCAGCCGAGAGCTTTGCCTCAGGGTGAACCCCTCCGGCTCACCTGAGTTCAAGAAGGACCTCGCTGTCGCTCGGGCCGCCAAGAGAATAGATACGCTGGTCATCCCGAAGGCGGAAGGTGACTGCTCACCCCTCAAGGCTAGGACTGGCAAGCCCTTGATTCCAATCATCGAGACAGCAACGGGCTTCATGAACCTGCGAAGCATCGCTGGTTCTAAGGGGATAGCAGCGATTACCTATGGGGCTGCCGATTACGCTGCGTCGGTAGGAGGCTCCGTGTCAGCCTATCTCGATAACGATGTCCTGAAGACAACGATTGTTGCGGCGGCTGCAGCGGCAAGAGTTGACGCGCTGGACAACGTCTTCTTCAACCTGGACGACCCCGACGGCTTCAGGAGGCAGGCGGTGGCAGCCCGTTCGCTTGGTTATGTCGGGAAGCAGGTTGTGCATCCGTCGCAGATTGGTCCGGCGAACGACATATTCTCCCCCACGGATGAAGAGGTGGAGTGGGCAAAGAAGGTGCTGCTCGAGTTCAGAACTGCGTCGGGCAAGAAACGCGGAGCAATCCGGTTGGAGGGCGCCCTAGTCGACGCAGTCCACTCTAGGCTCGCAAAGGGCATCCTCGAAAGAAAGCGGCAGATTGGGGAAAAGTAAGGGAGGCGGAATCAACAGGAACTGGGTAGTCCGATCGCGCGGTTGTGTTACGCGGCTCGAGACCAGACCCTGCCGAGAAGAAGGTGGGTGCCGACGACAATGCTGGCCCCAGCGGCCAGTAGGAAGCCGAAGATGAAGCCGCCCGTGGAAGACACCTCGGACCCCTCGAAGGCCGATCCGATGAAGGCACCAATCCCGAAGCTTGTGAGCAGAGTTCCGAAGATCGAGCCATAGCTTTCGACTCCAAAGTACTTCCTCACCAGAAGTGCGAACTCGGGGATGTACGCGCCGTAGCCCACGCCGAAGAGGAGCGCAAACACGGCCACCAGAGCTACGCTGCTGGAGAAATATAGCCCGACGGCGCATGCACCCTGAAGCAGAAACCCGACAGCTGCGACCGTTTCTTCACGTATACGGTGTGTTCCAGTCGTGAGACGTCCAGCGAGGCTACCCACTCCGACCAACGCGAGCGCCAGTGGCCCGACCGCAGCCCCAATCCCGCGGCTCTCGAAGAGAGGCACCATGAAGATTATGACAAGCGTCCTGGCGAACGCGTTGCCGAAGGCGTAGTAGACATAGAGATAGCGGAATCTGCCTGTCTTGAGGGCTCGTAGCGCATCTGTCAGTCTGATTCTGACTACGGCACTACTTTCCTCTGTTGAGAGATATGCCGTGAGCGTGAACAACAGAACGACGCCGCCAACCGCGAGGAACGCGGCCTGAAGACCAAAGGCGGAAATGAGATACGATTCGAGCGGAGAGAAGTAAAGGAGCCCGGCGGCGGTGCCGGCGCTGACCAGACCAGTGACCTTGGGTACCTTGTCCGCGTCGAATCTGTCGAAGACAACATATGATGTCGTTAGCCATGTCGCGCCAGAGCCCAAGCCTCCAATGACTCCATAAGTGGCAAGAAGCAACGGAAACGAATTTGCAAGAGCCGAGAGGGCTAACCCTGCCCCCATCAAAGAGCCGCCGAGCAGGATCGTCGTCCTCGGCCCTCTCGCGTTCATGAAGAGCCCCATCAGCAGCGAAGAGACGGAATACATGGCTGCGAAGACGCCGAAAACGAGAGCGGTTGAGGTCGCGGGGAGATTCAGCTCGGCAGAAACTCTCGTGAAGAAGACGCCGTACGAGAGAAAGGTTGCCAAGCACGAGTTGTAGAAGAAGAGAGCTGCTACGTTGGACCTCGTCTTCATGGTACTCGGCCTCAGTGAAGCGTGAGGGCTGTGCCTGAGGTCGGGTTGACTGAGTTCCTACGCAATAGCTAGAGCCCCAGGTAAGATTCCTTCAGCGACTTGTTCTCTCGGAACTCCTCGGGCCTGCCCTCAAACGCGATCCTGCCGGTATCGAGCAGGTATCCTCTGTCGGCTATCGAGAGGGAGGCTTCCACGTTCTGCTCTACAAGCAATATTGTGAGCCCCCGCTGCTTCAGCTCCTGTAGGACCTTGAAGACCTTGGAGACGACCATCGGGGCCAACCCCAGAGAGGGCTCGTCGAGCATCAGCATCTCGGGTTCCGACATCAGACCTCTGCCTATCGCAAGCATCTGCTGCTCGCCCCCGCTCAGCGACCCGGCTCTCTGCTGCCGCCTCTCCTTCAGCACCGGGAAGAGCTCAAATGCCGTGTCAAAGTTCTCTTTCATTCTTCTTCGAGCACGTTTGTTGAAGGCCCCGAGCTGGAGGTTCTCCTCGACTGTCATCGTCGCAAAGAGCCCTCTTCCCTCCGGCACAAGCGACAGCCCCAGAGCAGTGACCCTGTTCGCAGACATACCCGTTATGTCTTTCGAATTGAATGTCACCTTTCCTGTACTCGGTCTGAGCACTCCCTGGACACACCGGAGCGAGGTAGTCTTTCCAGCACCATTCGACCCAACGAGGACCACAAGCTCACCGCGCTTGACCGAGAATGAGACATCCCAAAGGGCCTGTGCGGCGCCATAACTGACGTTGATGTCTGACACACCGAGAAGGGCCTGTCCGCTCATGCTGCTTTCCCTCCGAAGTACGCGCTCAAGACCTTCTCGTTGTTAGCGATCTCCGCAGGGCTACCCTGAGCAATCAACTCACCTTGCTGGAGGACCATCACCCTCTCGACTGACCGCATCAGGATCCTCATGACGTGCTCAGTCCAGATGATGGTGATACCGAACTCCTTCGACAGGGTCTTGATCAGCCCCGATGCCCACGCCGCCTCAGCCGCCGTAAATCCGGCTGCGAACTCGTCAAGTAGTAGGAGCTTGGGAGCTGTGCTCAGCGCGCGGGCAACCTCGAGCCGCTTCTTCTCCGGTGCGGTCAGAGACTTGGCCGCCGTACCGAGCTTGCCGCTCAGCCCAGCCTTCTCGCAGATAGACTCTGCATCGGCTGGGAGGCTCGTCCTCGAATCCCGGTTCCCGAAGAGACCGGCGGCCTCCACGTTCTGCAGTACGCTCATTTCTGGGAATGGTTGCGGGATCTGGAAGGTCCTCGCGATGCCGAGCCTAGAGACCCGGTGCGGAGGAGATCCCGTTATGTTCTTCCCGAGGAAGAATACCTTACCCCCGTTCGGTTTCAGAGCTCCGGATATTATGTTGAAAAGGGTCGTCTTGCCCGCCCCGTTGGGGCCGATCAGGCCGACCACTTGGCCCTCGGAAACGTCGAACGAGACGTCCTTCAAGACCTCGAGCCCGGAGAATCTCTTCGCCACCCCGGAGAGCCTAAGGAGTTCAGCCACTTGCCGCCCTCTCCTTTCTCCTAACCCTAGCATAGAGCCTTCTGGCAGCCCCCACGATGCCATCGGGAATGACAAGAACAACTCCTATGATTATCACGCCAAGCACGATCAGATGGATGAAGGGGTAGCTCAGCCCCAGATAGTCTGTCAGCTCGTAGAGCAGAGCCCCGCCGATTATCGGGCCAGCCACGGTGCCGAGACCGCCGAGCATCGCCATGGAGATTGAGTTCACTGTGATTGTGATGTTGAACGCCGAGGGCGGGTCGATGAACGTGATTTGCCATATCGCAAGCGCTCCCGCGACGCCCGCGAAGAAACCACTGAAGACGAGGGTCATCGTCTTGTAGTACGCCGGGTTTATCCCAATCGAGCTGGCCGTGCTCTCCTGCTGCTTGATGGCCTGAAGTGCGATGCCGAACTTCGACCTCGAAATCAACAACATCGCAGCGATGCAGAGAACGGCTAGGACCAGCATTGCGTAGTACTCCTGTACCGGCTGGTAGTACGAGATCGGGAGTGTGAAACCGGGGGCAGACCCGACGGCGTCCCAGTTGTCGAACGTCACGAAGAACGCCTCATTAATGCTCAGCGTCGCGATGGCAAAGTAGGCGCCCCTGAGCCGCGTCGTGGGGAGGCTGATGCCAAGTGCCAAGAGGCTGGATGCAAGTCCTCCAACAACCACTGCGAGGTACGGAGAAGCGTGTGCGTTGGCCATCAGAAGGGCGCCTGCGTACCCCCCCACCCCATAGAAGACGACGTGGCCGAAGTTGACGTACCCCGTAAGGCCGGCGAACATGTTGAAGCTCTCAGCCAGAACAATCCAGTTCAGAACGAAGAAAAGTGCGGTTATCCTCGCGACGAAGGTGGGTGCGAGGGCGAGGACGGCGAGCAGGACAATCGCAACGGCCGCCTCAATCGTTCGGGCCCTGCCCATCTTCGGCATTCCTGGGATCGCGGCCTTCAACTCGTCTTCGCACCCATGATTCCGGAGGGCCTGACAATCAACACGATCACTAGGATGATGAACCCGATGGCGGGTGTGGCAGAGGCTGGCAGGTAGAGCGACGCGACGTTGTCGACCACCCCTATCACCATGCCACCGAGGAGTGCGCCGAACGGGCTACCTAGACCGCCGAGCACCACGATTACGAAGGAAAGCAGAGTGAACTCGCCTCCGCCGGTCGGCGTCACTGCCTGCAGGAGCAGAACTACTGATCCGACGGAGGAGGCAATGGCTATGCCGATGCCGAACGAGAGCATGCTCACAAGCTCCGGGTTGATTCCCATGAGCAGCGCCGAGCCGCTGTCCTCGGTCACCGCCCTGATTGCCCTTCCCCAGAATGTCCTGGTGAGGAAGACGCGCAGGAAGATCGCAACGAGAATCGCATATGTCGCCGCGATGGCGGCGTTTCCAGGCAGTACCACCCCGAGCCCGTTGATGGTCGGGAAGTTCAGCGACACAGCGCGCTGGTTGGGAGAGTAGATGTAGAGTATCAGGCTGCTCACGAGGGTGGAGAGCCCGAAGGTGAGGAAGAGCGACATCAGTTCAGGGGCGTGGGTCACGCGTCGCACCAGTCCAAGGTACAGGAGAACGCCCAGCCCCAAGCCGAACGGGATCGTGAAGAAAATGGAAAGCAGAGGGTGGACACCGGCGAGAACAAAAAGCCAGTAGCTGGAGTACGCGCCCACGGTTACGAAGTCGCCGTGCGCGATGTTGACGACCCTCATCACGCCCCATACGAGGGTGAGCCCCAGCGCCAGGACGCCGAAGAGGAGCCCGTACGCGAGGCCGAGCACTATCAGTTCGGCTAGGATCAAGCCGCGAGTAGTCGGTGAGTCCGGATTGCGGTTAAAGTCATCGCCGAGCGCGACTACGGGGCTGGATAGACGAATGGTGAGGTGGCAACAGGCCTAGGCCAGATGGTCTGCTTGGCCCCCGCCTGCCACTGCATAACTACCATCGTGTGTCCGGCCTGTATGCCGGTCGCCGCTATCTGGAAGTTGCCATAGAACGTCCAGAAGTTCTCCGTGCTCAGTTGGTTCCTGACGATGGTGGAATTCAGGGACCCGCTGTCAGCAATCCCTTTCTGGAGAACCAAACCCGTGTTGTAGGCTTCGGCGGCCTCATAGTTGGGGTCCATGCCGAAGGTCGACTGGAACTGTTTGAAGAATTGGCTTCCCGTGAGGTTCCCGTAGTAGGGTGAAAAGTGAGTGAAGTCCAGCGGAAACTCCCACTGCGAAGGCGCTACCACGTTTGATGCCAATGATCCGAGGTCTGAGAGGAAGTGGGGGTCGTCAGGCGCCACAAGGAGCGAAACCATCTTGAAGTGCAGACCCAGGGACTGGATGTTCTTCATGATTGTCTCTCCGTCTACGAAGTGGGCTCCTCCGAGGATAATATCCGGGTTGAGAGCCTGAATCTGACTCAGTTGCGCAGTGTAGCTGGTCGCTGACTCGTCGTACAGTTGGTTGTAGACGACGTTGAACTGGCCGCTCGTCGAGTTGATGTAGGCAGCAGCCCCCAGCCTCACGGAGATTGAGAACGCGTCGTTGCCGAAGAAGAACGCGACCTTCAGCGGCGTCGAGCTGTTCAGGTTCTGGAGCATCTTGAGGACCTGAATCATGTAGGTGCTCCCTGGGCTCAAGACCCCGACGACGTACTTGTACCCCTTTTGCCAGATGGTGTCCGAGGATCCTCCGTGGCTCAACAGAAGAATGTGATTCGTCTCAGCTATTGGCGCAGCCGCGAGTGTCAGCCCGCTGGAGTAGGGCGCGACGAGGAAGTTCACGCCTCCGGCAGCCAGCGACTGATAGTCGCTCGCCACGACGGAAGCTGTCGATGTGTCGTCGTAGTAGATTAACTGGACCGGCAGCTTGTGGTTGAGGCTCTTGACGTAGATACCCCCAGACGCGTTCACGTTCGCCGCCCACATCTTCAGCCCGTCGAGGCTCATCACGCCATCCGAGGCAAGCGAACCTGAAAGTGGCATGGTCATGCCGATCCTAATCGTGGCCGGACCCGTGTACAACGACAAGGTGATGCTTGTCGTCGTCGAAGCGCTTGAGGTAGCGGCCGAGCTGGTCGTAGAAGACGCAGCGGAAGGACTTGTGGTCGAGTAGTAGTAGAAGCCGCCCACCGCCACTACAAGCAAGACGACGACAACGGCGACGGCAGTTGCCCGGCTGACCGCAGTCCTGGCCCTCGATTCAGCGAAAGCCAATACGTTTTTTGTGGCCAAGTTCGCCTTATAGGCGTTGTCCCTAAACTCGAGACCGAGCGTCTTCCGATCGGTCTCAGTCGACCTGACCTCGTCGCCCGGCCTTCCCATTGCCGAAGATAGGCGGCTCTGGCATCCGCCTCAATCTTCGCGGGCTAGGCACCGGGGGAAGCGCCACACTGAAGTCCCGACCTTCGTGTCTGACGGTTCTGATGACCTTCCTCTTCCTAAGCTCTTCGTCGCGGTAAATGTCCATCAAGGTGCTCACGCGAGCGCAGGGAACGTCTTCTCCCAGGAGGTCCAGCAAGTCGGAGGTCGTCTTCTGAGCCACTGCACTCTGGACCTGAGCGTTAACCTGCTCCCGGGCAGCAATTCTCTCGCCAGTTCGTGAGAAGTGGGTGGGTGATGCGAGATTCAGCTTCGTTACCAGCTTCTGCCATTGAGGGTCAGCCAACACCCCGATGAAGATGAACCCATCCTTTGTCGTGAATATTCCATACGGCGCAAAAGCGGGGTGAGATGAGCCCAGCTGTGTGGGTTCGGAGCCGTTGATGTCGATGTAGGGCAACCAATACCCGTTCCAGTAGACAACGACGTCGTACAACGGCACCTCGATGTAGGCAGCCTTCCTCGGCCTGCTAAGCATCGCGGACAGAACGCCAACCGCCCCGAAGGTCGCAGCAGAGAGGTCCACACAAGGGTTGCCGACCCGGGAGGGGCTCCCTCCCTCACTCTTTGCGACGTACATCAGCCCACCCTCGGCCTGGGCAATCGTGTCGAACCCCACGCGTTGAGAGGAGGCGCTGTCGCTGCCGAAACCCTTGATCGAGCAGTAGATTATCTTCCGGTTGATTCGCTTCGTCTTCGGGAACGCAAGTCCGAGCTCCTTCACCGCCCGAGGCGACAGGCTCTCGATGAAAACATCAGCATCCTTCAGAAGCCGCCACATGCGATCGATGCCATCGGGGGACTTCAGGTCCAACACGATACTTTTCTTGTTCCAGTTGTAGTTTACCCAGCTCCACGGAGTTAGGCTCCTCGTCGGGTCCCCCGATGGCGGCTCGACCTTGACGACATCAGCGCCGAGCATCCCGAGGATGCTCCCAAGCGCAGGAGCCGCAACGTATGTCCCCAACTCCACGACGCGTGTGCCAGAGAGCGGGCCCCTCATTCGCTCCGACCGATAGAAGCTTGGCTAAAACCTTGCTTCCCACTTTGAGAATCGTCTGCCAAGGTTAATACCTCCCATCGGGCGGGAGGAACGAAGGTCAATTGGAAATCGTACTCAAGGTGAGAGACGTGATGGACAAGGACGTCATACCAATCGATTCGGCCGCATCAGTTTCGAACGCGATCAAGAAGATGCTCCATTCCAACGTATGGTCTTTGGTCGTCGAGAAGAGGAGTCTCCCGGAGGGAGTGGTGACTGAGAGGGACGTGATCAGGAGATGCGTTGGGAAAGGTCTGGCTCCTGACACGCTTCCGGTCGAGAAGATAATGTCCTCGCCGCTCGTCACTATAGGCCCCGACGCGAGCATCAGGGAGGCAATGAGCCTGATGGTAGAGAAGGACATTCGCCGGCTCTACGTCGTCGAGAAGGGGAAGATAATCGGGCGCGTCACGCAGACCCGACTGTTCGAGAGCACGATGGAGGTAATGTCAAGCCTCACGTCACTCTCGGGTCAACTCTGAGCGAATTATCGTCTCGGGTCAATCAGGCTGGGACTGTCACCTTGTCGTCTGATTTCTAGTGCCAATCATGCTTGAATCCGATGAAGAAGTAGCAACGCCTCTTCCGGGCCCTTCCCCTCCCTACTGCGAGCCGCGTCAGCGCCTAGGTATCGCCTCCGGCTGGGCTCTGACCTGGTCTTCCTGGCCAGGCGGTCGAGGAGCCTCTGCAGGCTCGGGCAGTCGGAGTTCCATTCCTCGACCCGCAGAAAGGCCTCGAACCAGCGCATGTGCTGCGAGGCCCTCCTGACATTTAAGGCGGGTGCAGTAGGGGACCCCGTGCCGGGGTCGCCTAGCTCGGTAGTTGTACCATTTATGGGGCCACCTAACTTTGCTCCAGGCGCGTCTTTGCCCTTCATGCACTCCACATCAGACGAGCCGCGTATAAATGCACCAACAGGGCGTGGGGTCCGGGTCGGAAGGGACTCGGCACCGATCGGTGCTGAAACCTCCATCTCTTCCCTGCTAGTTGACATGCTCCTAGTATCATGCCACCGCATATAAAGACGCGGCCTGCCGAGCATGTTCAGACAATGGAGCATGGCTCCTTGCACGGCGTGTCAGAACCCAAACCTTCTTCAGATTGTGTGAAGATTCCTCCAGTTGTTTCGGTCGAGCCGATACCTCAGTGTGTACATTCTATCTCCACGTATTCACGAGCTCGAACAGAAGATTCTTGCCGTATCGGCCGCTGATGTACTTGCCACGGAACCATCCCCCACATCACCTGCATGGGTATTGTCCTGCACTACCGTTGCTGCCCTTTGTCCGCACCCTGACTGACTTGCTATCGACGCCTCTGCTATCTCGCAGGGAGTGTTGCTCACCATACTATTGTAGGCGGTGTAGTGTTAGGGTCCGCGAAATTATTACGTTTCGGGTTTAAATAAAAGATAAACTTCTTTTGCTGGGACATCGCATTGAATGCGAGAAAGAAAACTTACATTCTAGGCGGGATAGTGCTCACCGCTCTCCTCGTCGCGGGAATCGTTGCTTACTATGGTTACAACTCAACTTCAGGACAGGTTCAGAACTCTCCGGATCCACAGGACGCTAGCATTATTGCCGCTAACTTTCGTATCTTGAGCCAGGCGCACACGGATGTCTGCGCATACATCGGAGATCAGAGAGCCAATACAAAGTACATCAACTCACTCGCTGACGACTACTATCTCCAGGGTTCGTGCTGTACTCCGATGGTCTACAGTCACTACGTCTCGCAGATTGAAGGCTTGAAGAACTACTCGAACATCAGCATCATACCCCGGGACCCGTACAATGTTTCCGCGTCTTCTGCCAAGCAGATGATAGCGTACGATGGCATTGCCTTAACGCCCTCACAACAGGCAGTCTATGATAGTGCCGTCAAGACATCAACGGAGGGACCATGTTGCTGCCAATGCTGGGCCTGGTATGCACACGAAGGACTTGCAAAAGCCCTGATAAGTCAAGACGGCTGGAATGCACAGCAGATCGCGAACATATGGGACCTGGAGGACTGTTGCGGAGGTCCATGAAATGAGTCAGAGAACGCTCGATAGAGCAAACGTGTTCAGCGGAATACTCGCTTCGCGGTTATTTCCTACTGTGGCAGTATCAACCGCGCTGGCCTACCTGGCTTTCTTCAAGTACCTTGACCTTGCGACCGGCAGTCCGGCAATGGCTACTGCGAGCTACTTTGTACTTTTCTATTTGCTGGTTGGTGTCTCGTCGGTGCTGATGGGCCTGAATGTTTATTCGCTCCGCTCCAAGTTGTTAATCAAACGGATGGCCAGGTCCAACGCAGCATCAGGCTCGTCGAGTGTTGCCACGTCGCTTCTTGGGGGAGTAATCAGCTGCTCCTGCCACACCTCCTTGCTGCTGCCGCTGCTCACCTTTCTTGGCGCGAGCGCAATTTCCGGCATCGGGATAATAACAGCCCTGGTTGAATACCAGTCTTGGATTTTGGTTGTCTCTATCGCTGTCAATCTGTACCTGGTTTATCGCATTCTGGGTAGGGTTCAAACGCCCGATAGAATAGTGGGCTTTGCTTCCACGCCTTCGTGGAGGAAAAGGCGATAGAAATGAATCAATCTCGCGGGCAGGAAGCCCCCTCTGAAAAGACGCTAATGACAACAACGCAGTTTTACGTCGGAGGAATGGCATGCGCTTTCTGCGCATCAACCATAGAAAAAGGTCTGAAGCAGGTCAACGGCGTGGTTTCTTCAAAGGTTCTCATGGAATCTGGAGAGGTCTTCATCAAGCACGATCCAAATACTGTAGAGAAGAGTCGCCTAAAGACTGAGCTTCAGAGACTTGGTTACTATATTTTTGAAGGAAGAGAAAACATGAGCAATCTGATACTATCTGATAGCAAGAAGAGGGCTCTAACCACCTGGGCGTTCGCTGCAATCTCATTCGCCATAGTCTTTCCCTTGATGTTCTCGAGCATATTTCCCTCCGCTCTGCTCCCCAGTCAGTACAGCCTGCTTGCCACGTCAGCAAACTTCGTTATTGCAACAATCGTCTTCTTCTATTATGCGATGCCGATCCACAGGGGAACGGTAGCCGCACTGCAGAAACGCATCCTCAATGAGCACGTTTTGTATGGAGTGGCAGGCTTCGCGGCGTACCTCCTTGGGCTCGCCAGCTTCTTCGTTCCAATATTCAGACCATTCTTCTTCATTGCAATCTTGCTTACAGGGCTTCACCTTACAGCCGGCTGGCTTGGAGCGCGGCTAAGGTTCAACGTAGAGAAATCGGTCAAGAAGCTCATGGATCTCAGGCCTCCCATGGCGAGAGTAGTGGGTGGAGGCAAGGAGCTTCAAGTTGCCGTATCCGAAGTGAAGGTTGGCGACACAATACTTGTCAGGCCGGGAGAGAGAGTGCCCCTTGACGGTACGGTGGTTGATGGAAGGTCCGAAGTTTCCGAAGCCATCCTGACGGGGGAATCCTCACCAGTCCTAAAGCAGGCAGGAGACGAAGTAATTGGAGGGTCAACCAACGGTAGCGGTGTCCTAACCATAAGAACCACTTCAGACTACAGCGGCAGCTACATTTCTAGAATACTCGGACTCGTACGCTCTGCAAGGCAGACACGCTCCACCATTCTGACATTCTTCGACAGGGTAGTTGATCGCGTATGGGTTCCGTTAGTTCTGGTCGTGGCTTCCATCACTTTGGTAGCATGGACAGCGTTTGGCTTCTTGATCGGCAATCCTGCATACTTGGAGACTGGAGTTGTAAGCGCGTTATTGGTCGCGGTAATAGGCTACCCCTGCGCCATCGGTTTCTCAAGCCCAAGCGTCGGTCTCTCCGTCTTCTCCGAATATGCAGACAACGGGATCCTCGTAAAGGACGCGAGCATGTTCGAGAGGCTCAAGGATGTGAAGGCGGTCATCCTTGACAAGACGGGTACTCTAACAAAGGGAAGGCTCAAGGTAAGCACTGTTAAACCAGCCGATGGCTTCAGGAAGGACGAGGTTCTTCAACTCGCTGCTCTTGCCGAATCCAGCTCAAGTCATCCGATCGCGGCGGCGATAGTCGAAGCCGCGAAATCATCGGGCCTAGACCCGAACGGTGACGCAAGACTCACTGAAGTCTCTGGCAAGGGGGTCAAAGCCTACATGCGAGATGGCAGAACCGTACTTGTAGGCAAGCCTTCTTTCCTCGTTGATGAAGGAGTCAAGCTAGCTCCGACGATCCTTGATAACGATGCTCCTTCTGGAACCCTGATCTGCGTAGCGACGGATGGCAGGTTCGCAGGTTTGATCGATGTGTCGGATGAAGTTCGCGAAGAGGCCAGGGAGGTTGTCCGGCATCTGAAGTCTCTGGGTGTGAAGATAGCCATGCTCACCGGAGACAACCATACAACTGCCAAGCGAGTCGCTGGTGAACTAGGTATAGAGGAATACTATGCTGAGTTGCTTCCCGAGGATAAGGTCAGGATTGCGAAGGAAATGAGGCAGAAGTACGGCGCGGTGGTCATGGTTGGCGACGGAGTCAACGACGCACCAGTTCTAGCGGCATCGAATGTTGGCGTTGCCGTAGGAACGGCAGGGAACGACGTAGCGATAGAGGCTGCGGACGTTGCGCTGATGGGCTCGGACCTCAGACGGATCCCTTATCTGTTGAAGCTAGGGAAGAGAGTGATGTCAAGGGTCAAAACGAACATAGGAGTCGCACTGGGACTGAAATTCGTCTTCATAATCCTTGCTGCCCTGGGGCTCATCCCATTGTGGTTTGGAGTGCTGGGCGATGATGGAGTAACACTAATCGTTATTGGTTATGCTCTACCCCTTCTGAGATTCAAACCTTAGGAGTCGAGAACGCTGAAGAAGAAGTGATGCAACCTTCCTTGAAGACCCTCGAGAGATTTCGAGAAATCAAGAAGGGCGTAGCCATTAGCACGGGGATGCTCACTCCTATGAAGAGTGCCTGATACTGCGCCAGTGTGGTGGCGGCAGCAACTGCGCCTGCCCCACCGAACAC
>JAJTZC010000012.1:0-31837 GCA_032906705.1 Nitrososphaerales archaeon | reverse complement strand
TCGATTATCGAGGAGTACGACCACGCATTTCTGCGAGGTGTAAAGCACAACCCATGTCGGATCTAACTAATGCGTTAGATCTCCACTTTTGTGCGCGCACCTGGAGGTCGTGCATTTCATGGCGTTCGGGGCTCGGCCCTTTGCTCAAGGCAGACGCCGCCACAAATGCGCAAATTGAGGCGAGGTTCTGAGTTGGTATATAGGCATTCCCGTGTTAATTCGACATCGCGGGTGCAACGGCGCGCGAAAGTTCGCCAGACTAATTCTCACGGGAAAGTCAAGGCCGCAAAACGGGCTTGCGCGGGCCCGGCGGGGCTAATTGTCTTTGCCAACTGGTTACGCCCAGGTGATCCTGAGCAGGTTGCCCAGGGCCAGCGACTCGGTCAGGTTGATCACCGTCAGGTAAGGCGCGGCCGCCTCCACGATAGCCTGCGCCGCCGGGACCAAGCCGTAGAGGACGTACCAGAAGACGATTATGATGAGGTTCTGCAACAGAAAGAACCCGGCGAAGATCAACAGGGCGACGGCGAGAGAAGAGTGCGTCCTTCTCCAGCTCTGGAAGTAGAGCGCAGTAAGGACGAGGACGAACGCCACGTTGGTGAACGCGAAGACTGCTGCGACGTTCATCCAGAATATGTCGAAGGCCATCCTAGGAAACGGACCCCTTCAACGTATATCTAACTTTGCCCAAATCCTGCCCACATCCTTCTGATGGTTTGGTAATGCTTTTCGAAATAGGGCGTGAAGAAATAGATGGCTCCGTAGGTCTCCTTCGCGCTGGCGACGATTACCCCGTTCTCCTCCAGAACCTTGATGTGATGCTGGACAGTCTTATAGTCGAGTTCTAGTTTTTCAGAAATCTTGTTGGGGTTCGAAGGCTCACCGCTGAGCAGGTCGACGATCTTCGCCCTGTTCTGACCTCCCCTTGTGCCGACGAAAAGGTAAACCATCAGGCGCTTGAAGGAGGGCTCCAGAGATTCGGTCGGTGATGCGCCGCTCTTCCCAGCCAGTTGGAGAATCAGATCAAGCAGATGCGGTGGAAAGCGGAATGGGGACGGAAACCCACCATTCATGTGCACTGGTCGCAGCCTCCTGACATCATTCAAAAGCTCGACGATGGACCTATCGAAAGGCCGCAGGCTAGCCGGTTCCGAGGTATGCGAAGAAGTAGAAGACAAGAAAGCCCACGAGCACGTTGAGGACCCAAAGGCTCCAAGTAGAGATCATCACTGGCCGGAAGTTCTTCACTGCGATCGATTGGGGGAAGCCGCTCCAGCGCATCCTCAGGACCAGATAGACTCCTAGGAGAGCGGTCACGACGCCGAGAGTGACCATCGCGGGAATCAGGTACCAGTGTGCGTAATATGTTCCCTGGAATTCGAAGTAACTGAAGTATCCTCCCGAGCCGTACCCGGGGAAACCGGGGCCGTAGAACCAGCCGAGGATGAAGTTGGGCACCATCCATATGATGACGCCGAGCCCTGAGACCAAGACCGCGGCGGTCATCAGGTTCTTGTGGACCTTTTCTGATTTCTGCCCCATCTCTCCAGACTCTGGGGTCCCCGACTTGTAGGCCGCGTGGGTTCTGATCGCATACCTGACCCCTGCCAGTATGAGTAGAAACGCGACAGCCTGGAGGCCCAAGTTGAGCTCCGCGCCGAGCGGAATGCTCGTCAACATTAGGGCTTTGGCAATCAGTGGATAAAAGCGTTAGCGCGAAAATGGAGGTCGGCGAGGCTAGGCCTCGCCGCGGATTCTGGTTAGTTCTACCCGCCGAACGGGTTGTTGGAACTGACAGCGAACCACAGGAATAGGTTCGTGTTTGCTGGAGATGACTGGCTGACTATCGTGACGCCAGGTATGGCAACCTGTGTCGGCACTCCGCCGAGAGTGCTGTAGATCGGGTCGCTCTGAGTCGAGTTGGCGTTGGCAGTCGCAGATGTCTTTGTGGTCAGGGCGTTGGTGAGCGCCGTGAACGAGGTTAGGCAGTTGGCTGTCGGGTTGGCGAGGTCAGACTGTACCCACTGGTGGCATTGCCCGGTCTGGCCGTCCGGCATGATGTTGGGGTCGAAGACAAGGACGGCGATCACATCCCATGGGATGCTCGGACCGCCGCTGTAGTCGACGATGTGGTCGTGTGAGGGCGTCGGCAGGACTCCTTCAGGCAGCCCGCCGTAGCCGGTCTTGATGCCTATGTGCTGCTCCACCGCAGTGAAGTACGGTGAGTAGATCAGAGTCGGGTGGTCGGAGCACGCAGAGACCGTGCCTCCAGCCCCGCACTGAGTCAAGATTGCGTTGCCGTTGAATGTCGGGTAGCCTTGGCTGGTCGCACCGAGTGCTGGCACGCCAAAGATTGAGAGCCCGGCGTACGCCGGCACGAGGATGAAGACTGGGGCTGCGCCGGCTAATGCCGTCGCGTCGCCGCCGCCCACTACGCACGCGGTCTTGGCTGCAGCTGCGTTCCCTTCTGTTTGGTTCGTCACGAACTTGTTGAGTGCAGGAATGCATTGGAAGTTCTGTGAATACTTGAAGCTCACGACTGTGCCCTTGTAGAAGCCCGCGCTGACGGAGCCGTTGAGTATCAGGTTGGAAGCAACGAATGTGCCAGTCCTGAATGTGCTAGACATGCTACCGCCCGGCAGGAAGTTGGTGTAGTAGATGTATCCGCCTGCGGCCGCCGCTATGATAACGATCACTGCGGCAGCCATGATGGTCTTTGAAACTCCAGGATGTGTATTGGATATTTCCTTCATATCTGGAACGTTTTGAATCTGGGTATATATTGTAAGACCCAAATTCCCCCCAAATCCCCAATCTCAGTTGCCACCTTGGCGAGTAGGCTAGAGATTTGGGTGTAATTTGGTAATTCGCTGATTAGGCAGCGAATGAGGGCTTTGGTCGTGCAGGCCAACCCGATTTGGCAGGTTAGGAAACGCAGGCCGAAGCTCGAACGTGACATCAGGACTGACGTCGTGGTCGTCGGAGGAGGAATGGCTGGGGTTTCCGCGGCATACAATCTAATGAAAGCCGGTCGCGAAGTCGTCCTGATTGAGAGGGACGAGCTCGGTGGTCCCGCGACCGGAGCCAGCTCTGGGGTTCTCTACTACGGGAGCGGAACCAACTACGTTCCTGGTCTGGAGCTCTTCGGGCGGGACCGGGTGAACAAACTGTGGAAGGAAACTGGCGAAGTGATCAGGGAGATAGTCCAGACGGCCGAGAGGAACGACATCGATTGCGGAATCCGAACTTGCGGGTCAATCATGGTGGCGAAAACGGACGCGGAGGTCGAGGAGCTCGAAGGGGAACAGGCTGGTCTCGCGGCTTTGGGGCTCCCAACCCGGTTGCTTTCAGGGGACGAAGTCGCCAGCTTCTTCCCTCTCCGCGCCTTTGAGCGAGGGCTCTCCTTCGACGAAGTCGGGCAGGTTCACCCCGCCCAGTTCGCATCCAAGCTAGCGGAAATCATGGGGATCACGGTCTATGAACAGACCCCCTGTGTAGGGTGGGCGGATGACAAGGAGGGAGTCACGGTGGATACACCGGGAGGCAAGCTGATGGGCTCTGCGGCAGTGGTCGCCACAAACGTCGAGCCGTACATGAAATTCGAAGACAATTATGACGTGGAATCCTCGGTGATACTCGCCAGCAAGCCCACGAACAGGGTCAAAGACGCCTTCCCGACGGAGAAGATCATCTGGTCGATGGAGGAGAAGTATGACATAGTCTACCCCCGGGGAGATAGGCTGATCCTCGAGCTCTACGGGCTGGGCGAAGAGGAATCCAAGCTGGCTTACTACTTCCCGGGCGTCGACTTTCAGACAGAACACCAATGGGGCGAGGTTTGGGCGAAGCCCCGGGACTGGATGCCGATAGTGGGGAAGGTCTCCGACAGGGTCGCTGTGGTGATAGGGATGGGCGACCAGGGGATAATCATGAGCTGGCTGAGCGGGAAGAAGATGCCGATGATAATGGAGGGCAAGGGAGACTGGTTCTCAGAGATGACTTCGCCGCAGCGGTTCAAATCAGGCGAAAAGAACGGCGGGGAAGGTAGATTAGGGGGAGGTGCATGAATTGTTGACCATGGAAGAGTTCGAGAAGGTCGCCGAGGTCTCCGAGATTCCAGATGGTAAGGTGAAGATCGTCAAGGTGGGTGGCGCCGAGGCGTTCGTCGCCAATATCGGAGGCTCCTTCTACGCCCTTCCGAACAAATGCACCCACGCCGGAGGTCCGCTGGGCAAGGGGAAGTTGACGGGAAACGTGATGCAGTGCCCGTGGCACGGTTCGAAGTTCGATGTCACCACTGGTGCGGTAGTGGGCGGGCCGGCGCAGAGGCCAGAGCCGCCGCTTGTGGTCAAAGTGGACGGTTCGGCTGTGTGGCTGAAGAAACCATAGCAGCGTCCTTCATCAGACCTTGATTGAGCGGGGAGAGGCTTACCCTCTGCAACTCTTGACCGCTCTTGAATACGCCTTCGCGTCGCTGGGTCCTCCCCATACTCGTCCCGCCTTGAAGTCGGGTTCGCCGACAATGATGCCGTCCGAGCGGTCGTAAAACCGTTTGACGTTGGAGAGGCTGATCCCGCTGCCTATCAGCACGGGCTTTTCGATGGCGTCCCTGACCTTCTTCACCCGCTCGAAGGACGGTGGGACTGGGCTGCGGGGCCCCGACACAATCACCGCGTCTGCGCCTCCTCTCTCCGCAAGGTCCTGTGCGGCGTACTCGATCTCGACGTTGAAGATTGGGTAGGCGTGCTTCACGTGGACGTCACCAAATACTAGCACCTTCGAACCTAGCTCCTTCTTCAGCCGGGCGACGCGGGCGGCGCAACCCTCGATGATTCCCTGGTCGGTGGCGTACGCCCCGATCAGGACGTTACACCGGATGAACTGGGCGCCGGCTGTGTGCGCGACCGAGAGCGCCTCTTCGCAAGCGTTGCGGAGCATGTTGACACCGACCTTCATCCTAGTGTGCTCGACCACCCTTCTCGTCACTATGGCCATCGCAGCCACAGCATACGCCGGAAGGTCCTGCTTGAAGAGCGGGGTGTCGCCCACGTTCTCGACGATGCAGCCGTCCATGCCCGCCCCCTGCAGTTTGTCGGCCTCGGAGAGGGCGAACTCGACGAGCTCTTTCGTGGATTTCGTGTTGTTCGGCGCGCCCGGGAGCGCGGGCATGTGGATCATTCCGAGGATTGGTTTGGTCGGGAAGAGCTTCTGAAAGCTCACAAGCTTCGCGGCCCGCGCGTTCGATTAAAGGGTTTCAGAGTCCGTAGACGTCTCTGTGCAGTCTGGGGATCAGAGCCATGATGACGCACTGCTCAGTGAGGTCGGTCCTTGTCATCATCCCCCTGGTGAGATGGTGGACGAGGCCTCCCTTGTCGCCAACCTGGCCGATCCCGCTCAGACTCTCCGCGTACTGCTCGAGTTCCGTTCCTTCCCTGATTATCTTCTCCATGGCATCCCGCGGCAGCGAATAACCTGCCGAGTGGCCCAAGGAAATCTTCCCGGCAGCGTCCACGATTGCAGCCTGCTGGTGGTCGAAGTAGGTCTCGCCCATCATGAAGATGCCGGCCTCCACTCCCACGCCGAGGTCGCCGCCGAGCTTGGACAGGGCGAACTTCGCTCGCGCGACTGCGCCATGTGTCATCTGGTCCAGGCCAAAGGGCTGCGCCTTGGTGACCGCACCGGAGTCGATGGCCCTGACCTCGAGGTTCGGGAAGTATCTGGTGAAGGCGCGCTCGACGCCCTCGACCTTGGCCGGGTTCTTCGTGCCTGCGGCTATGATCAATGTGCGCTTGCGGTCTGCGCGGGTTGATAAGCGAATTCGTTTGAGCTAGCTGACGCGCAGCTCTTCAAGCATCTTGTTGATGTTAGCGAGAGGGCTGCCGTCGGGCTTTGCGATCTCCTGGGCAGCCGGCGGGTTGCTTCTGTACGTGGGCATCCTCTTGGCCATCCTTTCCTCGTAGGTGGGCACGAACTCGTTCTGGTAGAAGACGCCTATGGGCGTGTGGTCGCCGAACTCGAACGACTTGAGGATGGCCTGCCCTATCTTCTGCTCGACCTCGGCATCTTCTCCGGTGTGAACGACACCGTCGTATCCCGATTCTTCGAGCTTGTAGGTCCTGGGCTGCATGCGCCCGTTCGCGTCCAAGCGCCCTTCGCCCGCCCAGTACTCCTTCGTCTGAACGTCGTTGTAGGTCGGGCAGGGCTGGAGCACGTCCAGGAAGGCGAAACCCTTGTGCTTCACGGCCTTGATGATTATGTCCTTCAGGTGCCTGACGTCGTACGCGTAAGCCCGTCCGACGAAGGTGTAGCCGGAGGCAAGGGCGAGCATCAGTGGGTTGACTGCTTGGTTGATGTTGGGGAGCGGGAGAGACTTCGTTTTCATCCCCAGCTTCATCGTGGGCGCGGCCTGTCCCTTCGTGAGCCCGTAGACCTCGTTGTCGTGGATGATGTAAACCATGTCAACGTTCCTCCTGCCCGAGCCGACGAAGTGGCCTGCCCCGATGCCCATTCCGTCGCCGTCGCCTCCCTCGCAGATCACTTCGAGGTTGGGGTTGGCCAGCTTGATGCCTGTGCCAAACGGGAGCGACCTGCCGTGAAGGGTGTGAACGCCGTAGGTCTTCACGAAGTGCGAGACCTTGCCAGAGCAGCCGATCCCCGACACTATCACGGCCTGGGTGGGGTCGACGTTCATCTCTGCGAGCGCCATCTGGACCGCATTCAGGATGCCGAAGTCGCCACAATTACCGGAAGCAGTCACGCTTGTCACGAATGTGTGGGAAGGGTCGTCCATGGAAAGGTCGTAGACGTATCCGTCGAACTGGAAGGTCTGAATCTTAGAAACTGGGAGGTATACCTTTCCGTCCTTCAGAACAGATGAGCGCTTGTCACGGATGTTCTGTCTACGGTTTGGAACGCCAACGATTTCGGCCAGCTTGTTGTAGTCTCTCCAGTAGCTTACGTACACTCTGTAGGCTGTTCTGTGGTTGCCATGGGCAGGCTCAATCGAGGTAATCGGAACGATGCCCTGTCTTAGAAGCAGCATCTTCATCTGTTCCGCCAGGACAACAGAGGTCGTTGTGTATCTGGCCTTGGACCTCTTGAAGTCGCCGTCTCCTCGCCATAGCCCTCTAATGAGAGCTGCTTGCCTTGATGGCGACAGGAACATGAAGGTGTGAGGGATACGCTTCTCCTCCGCGTCTGCTCCGAAAACTGACTCGAAGAATTCTGAGAGATGGGAGGAATTGAAGGTGACATCGACTCCCTGCCCTTCTGCTTCTACGACCTTCGCGCGCAAAGCGAAGAGGCTCTCCATCAGGGACTCCACCTCATAGATGAGTTTCGTTTCCTTCTTGTTGAGACTGAATATCAGGGTCCTCTTGTGTGCGCTTCCCTCGGAGATGTAGTAACCCGCCAGCCTCAGGAAGTCGTCGTCAACCGCGACCTCTTCTGGAAGAGGCTTGCTCCTAGTGTCTTTCGTCCTCCTTTGGTACTCGATTCGGAAGGTAGGGATGTCGACGATTGTCTGCATTACGGGGAAGACAAGGTAGTCACTCACCCTTAGGCTGGACGCTTCGACCTTCTCTTCGACGAATTCTGTGTTGTGTCTGTGCCTGCCCCACTTCCGGCGAACAGCGACGAAGGGGTGTTCAGGTGTCGCGCTTATCTCCCCGAAGGCCTTCACGCGGACACGATACATCGGGCCGTAGTAGCGGTGCCTTATCCTTGCGGCCACCCTGTTGTATTCGCCTGATGCATTTAGCACCCTATCTCCAGGCTGCACCAGCTGAATCTGCTTGACGGATGGATTTGAGAGGACAAGGGTGTCTCCCGTCACGCAGCCGGGGCACCAGTCGTTGTGCGCCGTCGTCTTCAGGTCAGTGAGCTTAAGCGCCACGTGTCAACACCAATTTCTTCGGGGCCTTTCCTTGGGCGATCGCCTTTACGGCGGTGTAGATCTCCTCGGACGACATCGGTCTTCCGTTGTACTTCACGACCAGCTGCTCAACTGGGATGCATGTCCTCTCGCGAAGTATGCCAATCAGCTGGCCAGAGTAGTTCATCTCGACGCCGACGACCTTCTTCGCCTCCGACAGGACCTTGGTGACGTATGTCGTTGGGAACGGATGGATCAGCCTGACCTGCAGGAAGTTCACCTTAATACCGTCCTCCTTGAGCCACTCCATCGCGTCGAGAATGGCCCCCTTGGTGGAGCCCCAGCTGACAAGCGTGATGTCGGCCGTCTCGGGTCCGAAGAAGTTCACCCTCTCTTCGATCGGGATTTCCCTGTCTGCGACTTCGATCTTGCCCATCCTCTTCTCCATCATCAGGTCGCGGTTGGTCGGGTCCTCCGTGATGTGGCCGAGCTCGTCGTGCTCGTCGCCCGTGTTCCAGTAGACGCCCCCTTTGGTGCCTATGACCGGCCTGGGCGAGATGCCGTTCGGTGTGTGCTGGAAGCGCTTGAACTCGCCGTTCTCGACCCCGGTCACGCTCCCCTTGATTAGCAGGCCCCTGTCTATCTTCACCCTGCCCAGGTCGTACATCGGTTGCGTGGCGTCGGAGTTGGCCAGGGCTTTGTCCACCATGTGGATGACAGGAGTCTGGAATTTCTCCGAATAGTTGAACGCCCTGATAGTGTCGTAGAATACCTCTTCCAGGTCGCCGCTCGCCAGGACAAGCCTCGGGAACTCGCCGTGGCCCGCGTGAAGCGCGAACCTGAGGTCGCCCTGCTCGTGCCTGGTGGGCAGACCGGTGCTCGGGCCTCCCCTGGAATACAGGGTGACGACGACTGGGACCTCGTTCATCCCTGCCCAGCCCAGCCCTTCAGCCATGAGTGAAAACCCGGGGCCTGATGTTGACGTGGCGGACCTGACTCCGGCGAGGCCGCCGCCGATGGCCATTGTGATGGCCGCAATCTCGTCCTCGGTCTGGACCACGGCAATCGACCCTTTCTGCATGGTCTGTGCCTCGCCCACCTGGGGGTTCTCCTGGCCGGAGGAGCCGTCCAAATCTATCACTTCGTGCGCTTCAAGGTACTCGCTCTCGTCGCTTGCGGGTGTGATGGGATAGTAGGTCTGGAGCCTGCAACCAGCCAGCTCCTTGGCCATCGCGACCGTGGAGTTGCCCCTGACGTAGAGGCGCGCTTCGGTTGTCTTGACAGGCTCGAGCTTGTATGAGAAGCTGCCATCGTACTTCTCCCTGACGTATTGGTAGACGGTAGCCACGGCCACCGCGTTCATCTCGGCGGCCTTGGGCTTCGACCGGAACTGCTTCCTCACGGAGTCCTTGACGAGCTCCTCGTCGTAGGATAACAGGGCGAAGGAAGCCGCGACGGCCAGCACGTTGAGCATCCGTTGCAGGGTGCTGAGCGATGTCTCACCGAACTTCGCGCCGACCTGTTTGAGAAGGTCGTTGTATGGGATGGTGTAGATGTGGGCGCCCTTCCGCCTCGCGAGCTCGAGCACGCCCTTGACATCCGCTGTGAGGCTGTTCTGCGTGAACTGCTCTGTCAGTGAATCGCGTGCGTTTCGCTCTATTGTGTGGACGTCCTCGAGCTTCTTCGGGTCCTGGTCGGGGTCGTAGACTATCGCGCCGTCCTTCCTCACCTCCAGTGCATGCCTGAAGATCGTTTCCTCCTCGAAGGTTGCGAGCATGTCGACCGTGTCGACGTGCGACCGGATTGGGCTCTTGGACACTCTGACTTGGAAGTAGCTGTGTTCGCCTTTGATGTTCGAGTAATACTCCCTCTTTCCGAATACCTGGAGGCCCCCCGCTGCCGCGGCCTTCGCGAAGATGTTGGCAGAGGTGTCGACTCCGCTGCCCTGGGCTCCGCCGATCATCCAAGAGAAGTCGTTTCTCTTCATGCCAACTACGCTGGCGAGGGGGTCTTCGTGCGGTTTAAGGCTACAGTATATAGAGTAATACCATCATATAGAGCGCGTGGACGAGCTTAGGAAGGTGCAGAAGGTCGGCTACTCTACACTCTCGGTCTCCATACCGAAAGAATTCGCCAAGACCCTGGGTCTCAGGGTGGGCGACAGCCTGCTGTTCAAGCAAGACGCGGACGGGACCATTAGGCTGATGCCTGCGACCAGCGCCAAGAAGTCGAGCAAGGCCACGATCAGGGCGGAGCAAGCAGGAAACGAGGAGATGCTCGCGCGACTAATCGTCGGTTCCTACGCCCTCGGGTACGACACCATAGAAGTTGTCGGGAAGGACGCCCTCGACCAGAAGACCGTAGACACGGCAGTGGAGACCATCAAGCGGCTCCGCGGCCTGGAGATAGTTGAGTCGGACAAGCGCAGGGTGGTCGCCCAAAGCTTCACGGACCCGACGAAGTTCCCTGTGGATTCTCTGATAAAGCGGCTTCAGGTGCTGGTTTCGAGGAGCTTGGACAGCGTGACGGAAGCGCTTGACCTGAAGAAGACTGGAAGCTTGAATGATGTCAAGCGGGTGCAGGAGGAGATTGACGAACTCTACTGGCTCATCGTGAGGCAACTCCTAATCGCTCTGAACAGGCGCGAGCTCGCTTCGGAGATTGGGATTGAGTCCCCTTTGCATGCGTCGGGCGACAGGGTCAGCGCCAAGGCGCTCGACGAGATTGGGAGCATAATACTCGAGATCGCCGAGGAGCTCGTCAGGCTCAAGGGGAAGGGAACGAAGATGGACGCGAAGGTGGCCGCGGGCCTCAGGAGGCTTGCCGTCAAAGCCGGCGAGGCGTTCAACACCACCGTCGAGAGCCTCCTCGCCCCTGACATCAAGTTGGCTGGCAGGTCGGTTGCGCTGGTGAACGAGACCCTGCGCCTCGAGGGGGAGATTACCCGTGAAATCCTTGATACAGGCGATTACGCCTACGCGAGGGTCTTAGTATCGTTCTTTGGGCAGCTGGCTCGGTACTGCAATATCATCGTCGAAATCGCTTCCCACAGACTGCTCAGGAAGACGAGCAGGCTGGCGACTGTTCAGTAGCTTCGAGATACATTCTATATCCTCACCAGGCTGGTAGGATGTGCCGCGGGGGTAACGAAGCCTGGTCAAACGTGCGGGACTCAAGATCCGGCCTAGCTTCGGATGGGGCATCCCGTCCCTTAGGGGTTCGTGGGTCCAAATCCCACCCCCCGCATCAAAATTCGATAGCTCACCCGTAACTAACTCTGCAAAGGAGACAAATGCTCGCTTTGTTTTGGATTTGTTGCGACTCCGTGACTTGGTGGACTTGGGCACGTTTCTGGTACTGTTTTCCCGACCGCACTCATTCGACCAACAGGCATTCTTTCTCACTCTGTAGGGCGCGTCTCCCGAGGTGGAGCCGTAATCTCCGGTAAGTTTGTTTATCTGATGACCCAGGCGGCAAACAGTTAGAGGAAACGATGTACCGGCTGGGTCCCGAAGACTACCAAAGCGGCAGACACATCCGGAAAATGCTCCGTCTCGCGCGGGCGTCGAAGAAGGACGTATTCTATGACCTCGGATGCGGGCGAGGTCGGCTTTGTATTGTTGCAGCTACGGAGTTTGGTGTGAAAAAGGCGGTTGGGATCGAGCTGCACGGGGGTCGGGCGGCCAAAGCAGCAAAATCAATTCAAGAATTGGGATTGGCCAATCGAATCGAAATTAGGAATGAGGACTTCATGGAGTCGGACCTGAGCGACGCGACAATCGTATACTCGGGCCTTGAGGAGATTGAAGAGGACATCGAATTTTTCGAGAGAAAGCTCGGGACCGGCTGCAGGATTGCTAGCCTCTTCCTCCCTTTTGTCGGAGTCTTGCCGTCGGCAGTGGACTATCCCTTCTACCTCATGGGGTTGCCTTTCAGAAAGACGAAAGATGTTTCTCTCTGGGCATCAAGAGTACTCTTCAAGGAAGGCTCTCTGGATGAATTTTACCGAGAGCTGGACACAGATAGAGAATATCGATATGACAAGCGGGCTTTCAAGCGTATGATAAAAGAAAGGTTCCCGAATCTGTGACCAACTCCGTGGGATGGACGCTCGATCCATGACTCGAAATGCCGTTCGAACGAGCATGGCGCCGAAATCCCGCCCAGTATGCTGGGTCACATTCCCGCCCGTGCCTTAAGTTGAGTTCGGGAAGGTCTACTAGTCTAGGTCTTCGTCGCGCAGGACGTTGCAGTATCCAGAGACGAATCTGCTCACCTCGCCCGTGACAGGATCGTAGCTGTGTCTCTCCGCGTTCCCGATGTCGAGACCGTACACATGTATGCTGTGCGAGGGAGTGGGCGATATATTGTCAATCCTGTGGATGCCTGTATGTCCTAGTACTGTGATGTGCCCCTTCTTGTTGACCCGCTCGCTTGCCAACTCGAGCTTCGCGAGCTTCGGGTTTGAGCCGTCGTCGGTCCTCCTGTATATCGACTCCCTTTCCTCTCCGTCGTAGAGGCCGACCATGGCCCAGGTCAAGTGATCGTGAATCGGCGTGGTCTGGCCAGGTAACCAGACCGCCCCGCTGACGGAGAAGACGCGGTCCTTTGGCATGTGAATCAAGTTCATTGCAAATCTGTCCGTGCGGGGCTTGAATGCCCCCGGCGGAATCGAACCTGGGGTGCCCAACAATTGAGCCATCAAGGGCTTCGCCCGGCGGAGAACCTCGGGTTCGGCTGCAGATCTCCTGACCACATTCTCCATCTCGTCCATGAACCACCTCAGAGTGGCTGCCAACGGCGCGCAGACTGGGGGACAGGCATTACTAAATTACGCTCTCCTCCGCATTGCTGACTTTGGGCATTATTCGTCTTAAATAAGGCGGCAACCCTTCAGACGGTGGCGAGAATGACAGCCACCCTGTCAAAAGTGGCGCCGCGCGCTGCCAAGGTCCTGTTCGAGAACAGCAGAGTCCGCGTGCTTCGAATCAGATTGAAGAAAGGCGAGACCCTGCCGATGCACTCGCATCCACCGAACTTCGTCTATGCCCTCAGGTCCACCAACTTCAGGTCGATCCCGAGCCGAGGCAGAGCCCGGCGCGTCAAAATGAGTAAAGGGGAGTCCGGGTACTCATCTGGAAGCACACATGCGGTCGAGAGCCTCTCTGATTCGGTCATACTGCAGATAGAACTGAAGAGGTAGTCCAAGGTTCTCGCTGCTGGCGCCGTAGGTCGGTGCGCCTCCTGCTTCGGAGTTGGAAGGCTAGACCCTGACGCCCATAATCTGCTCGATTATGTCGGAGAGCGTAATCATTCCCACCATGGAGTCGCCCTCATAGACGAAAGCTATCGTAGTGCCCGCGTCCTGCATCTTCTCCATGACCGAGGCGAGTCCGTCGTCCTTGTTGACCTTGGCTGGCTGGGTCATGTACTCCAGCACGCTCTCGTTGAGGTGTTCCCGGTCTATGGCCCTCGTGATCGTGCGGAAGGTCACGGCCCCGATGTACAGATTCCTTCTGATGTCGAAGACGGGGAGCCTCGGGTGGTTGGTCCTGCCCATGGCCTTCAGCGCGTCGTAGACAGTGTCGTCGCTGGTGATGTGGACTATCTCTGCGATGTCTGTCACCACGTCGCCGGCGGTGTTCCTGGATGATGTCAGCGCGGTTCTCAGAAGACGCCCTGCGTCGGGTTCGATGTGTCCTGCCTTTTCGAGCATCGTCACTACGTCCTCGAACTCGTCGACGAGGTCGGCTTCCCTGTACCCGGGCTTCCCCACGATTCTAGCCGAGAGTGCTCTGGCAAAGGATGTGAGCGGGACAGCCATGGGCGAAAGGCCGTCGAGCATGAGCTTCGAGGCAGGAGCGATATACAGGGCAGCCCTAAGGGAGTTCTCTATTCCTATGGCCTTCGGCAGCAGGTAGAGCAGAGTCATGATCACAAAGGAGCCGACGACCGCACTGTAGAGCCAGCCGATGGGACCGAAGTACTCCGCAAGGATCAGGCCGATGGCGCTGGCGAGCACCACGTTGCATATCGTGTCTATCAATGTGGTCACGCTGACCAGCTTCGTCTTCTCGTTGAGTATCTCGAGCGCCTTCAGGGCGTTCGACGAACCGCCTTGGATTGAAGAGCTGAGTGAAAAAGGACGGAGCGTCAAGTAGGTGGCTTCGACCAGAGAAGACCAGAAGGAAAACACAGCGGCCGCTGCCAGCGAGGCGAAGACTATGGGTTGGACCATGTCCTCAACTGACTACTGTGCCGATTCTTTCCCCGTGGATTGCCTTGAGCACCCCCTTGGGGTCGGAACCGTTCAGGACGACAAGCCTGATCCTTGATTTCATGAGCTGTTCGACCGCGACCGGGTCGACGATGCTGTGTATGCCCGGCTTGTGCTCGCCGCCCAGAATCTGCTGCATCCTTTCGTAGGAGACCTTGTCGAGTCTCTTAGCCCTCTTGTTGGCTTTCGGGTCGGTGGTGTAGATTCCGTCCTGGTCCGAACCCTTGATCAGGAGGTCCGCGTTCCACCTCTCCGCTATGAGAGCGGCAACGGTGTCTGTCGTTATGCCAGGCCTGAGACCCCCCATCACGGCGACCCTGTTTCTGGAGAGCCTCTGAAGGATCGCCTCGATGGACGTGGGGACGGAACTGACGCCGCCCACCTTCATGGCGACCAGCCTCGCGTTGAGGCGGGTGGCGTAGATGCCTATCGTGTCCTGCTGGAACGAGGACAGGCCGAGGCCCCTAGCGGACTCGATGAACTTGCGGGATATCTGTCCCCCTCCTACGACCACGGCGACGAAATTCCCTTCTGAAGTGATAGTAGAGACCACCGCGGCGTATTTGTCGATGAGCTTCGCGTCTGGATATGGGTCTAGAACTGAACCGCCTATCCTCAAGACAACTTTCAAAGCGCGCGACCTTCCTTCGATGTTTGATGGACTGTTAGTTTTAGAAAAACCCTCTGGGTGTGGCGCTGGAGGCACGCCTGCACGACTTTGGTCATGTCTGGGCCAAGGTGCACAAGGGGAGCTTAAAGCCATAAAGTGAGTCGCGAGAAAGGGGCCGTCTGAGACTGGACAAATTCAACCGGAGGGAATGGGACCTACAAGATGTGGAAAACTGGGTATGAGACTGAGGGCTCGGTTGAAATCTCACGGAACAGACTAGCCATCAGCCAGAAAGATTGGCGACCGTTAAGGGAGATTTGTAAGGCTCTGGATAAAGGGCTGGGGATGAGGAGATGCCGAATAACGCAGATTCCGACTGGTTATTGCCCATGGTTGCCGATAGAGGAGGGCGCGAAGTTCGTAAGATACTTCAAGTCGAGGGTCAAGACGGAAAAGGCATTCGGGGATTTGGAGGGGCTCGAAAAGTCCATACTTGGTCCGGCGAAATGCGTCCAGAAGCAGAGGAAGAGAGCAAGGCAAGCGCTTCTCTTCGGTTGAGATTTATAAATGAGTTCGGCCGTTTCGGAGACAATCTGATGTCTGCGATTAGCGGTGCCGACAGCGAAACTCTCGCCTGACGCAGAGGTTACTCCGCATTGTCCACCAAAGCAGACTCCGTTAGGCTATACAAGGTCAGAAAGCTCATCTCAGAGCTGGCCAGCAAGGAGGGTAGAGGGACCGAGCTCGTCTCGCTCTACGTCCCGCCGAAAAAGCCGGTTCACGAAGTGATATCCAACCTCAGGGAGGAGTGGGGCACCGCGGGAAACATAAAGTCAGACACGACGAGAAACCACGTTCAGGACGCGTTGACAAGGACGATGCAGAGGCTCAAGCTCTACAGGACGACGCCGGACAACGGCCTCGTAATCTTCTGCGGCGCCCTCCCGACCAACGGGCCGGGGAGCGAGGTCATCAACCTAAACGAGATTGTTCCCCCGAAGCCAGTCACGGCGTACCTCTACCAGTGCGACGACCACTTCCACCTAGAGTGGCTGAAAGACATGTTGAAGGAGGAAAAAGTCTACGGGATCCTCGTCATCGATGCGTCGGAAGCGGGTTTGGGGGTACTGAGTGGCGACAGGCTGGAAATCCCGGACCTAATCACGTCGGGTATATCTGGCAAGACGAGGAAGGGAGGGCAGAGCGCAAGAAGATACGAAAGGGGTCGTGAGATGGAACTGACGTACTACTACCATCGAGTCGCCGACCACGCAACCCGCGTCTTCATCGACGGGGCCAAGGTCACCGGCATGATAGTGGGAGGCCCGGGCCCGACCAAGGAAGCGTTCCTAAACGGCGGTTTCCTCCATTACGAGTTGCAGAAGAAGGTCCTGGTGGTCCTGGACACCTCATACGCCGGGCGCGAGGGCGTGCGGGAATTGGTCGAGAAGGCCTCGGACACCCTAGCGGACGTCAGGCTCGTCGAAGAGAAGAAGCTCGTCCAGAGGTTCCTGTCGGAAGTGAACAAAGCAGGAGGCCTCGCTGTCTACGGGTTGCCCCGCGTCATGGACGCGTTCCAGAAAGCAAATGTAGAGGTCGTGCTTGTGTCGGACGACCTCAACACAGTCAAGATCGAGGCGAAGTGCAGGAAGTGCGGGACCATGAAGTCCGAGGTGACGGCTGGCACCGGGAAGATGCAGAAAAAGCAGGAGATGATCTCCGAGTCCTGTATGAAGTGCGGGGCAATGGAATACGACGTTTCCGAGAGGGACATTGTCGACGTCTTGGAAGAGATGGCCTTCCAAGTGGGGTCGAAGGTCGAGGTCATCTCCTCGGGGACCGAGGAGGGGGGCATGTTCAAGACGTTCGGCGGGGTGGCGGCCATGCTTCGTTACAGGGCTAACTAGAATCAGAGGTCGTGGTCAGACGGCAAACGGCTTTATCTTGAAAGGTGGGCGAAGGAAGGCGGTCGAAGCTTGATTCGTATTGGCCTGATAGGCAAAACCAACGCGGGAAAAACGACTCTTTTCAACTCGATGACTCTGCTAGCGGGAGAGGTCTCTACGTACCCGTTCACCACGAAGTCTCCCGAGACTGGCGTGGCCAGCGTGGTCACGCTCTGCGTTCACAAGGAGTTCGGCGTGCAGGACACTCCTGCGAACTCCAAGTGCGATGACGGTTGGAGGTTCATACCAGTCGAGGTGACCGACCTGCCTGGCCTGATCAAGGGGGCTTGGATGGGGAAGGGGCTGGGAAACCAATTCCTGAGCGTTGCCGCCCAATCCGACATCTTGCTGCACGTCGTGGACGCCTCCGGGAGCGTCGACAAGGACGGGCGGATAACCGAGCCCGGCGCCGGAGACCCCCTCGCCGACTTCGCGGACGTGGAACTGGAGCTAGTGCTGTGGTATACCAAGCTGTTCACCTCCAATGTGACGAAGATTTCGAAGCTCTCCAAGGCCCCCGGCTCCGGGGTCCCTGACGCGATTACTGAAGTGATGCACGGCATTGGAGTGCGGAAGGAGCACGTCGTGAAGGCCATGGATGAGGCGCTTCTCAAGGACAAGAGCTTCGACTCGTGGAACGAGAAGGAGGTTCAGAACTTCTGCTGGGCGTTGAGGGAGATTTCGAAGCCGACCCTAATCATATCGAACAAGATGGACCTCCCCTTCGCTGCCGAGAACTTCCAGAAGCTCAGGGAGGCCGAAAAGGGACTAATCGTGGTGCCTACCAGTGGCGAAGCGGAGTTAACGTTGAGGCGAGCCGAGGCCAAAGGTTTGATCAGGTATGTGCCGGGCGAGGAGAGGTTCGAGATACTGAAACCACAAGACCTCAACGACGCTCAGCGCAGTGCGCTCGCGTACATCAGGAGGAAGGTCTTCGGCGAGTTCCTGAGAACCGGGGTGCAGTTCGCCTTGAACATAGTGGTCTTCAAGCTGCTAAAGATGAACGCGGTGTATCCTGTCGCCGACGCGGAGAAGCTGACAGACAAGCAGGGGAGGACGCTCCCGGACGTGTACCTCATGCCTGTGGGCTCGACGGTGGAGGACCTTGCTAAGACGGTTCACACGGAGCTGGCCAAGGGGTTGGTCTACGCAATTGATGTCAGGACGGGCCTCCACCTTCCGACCGACTACGTGCTCCACGACAGAGACGTACTTTCGATAGTATCTACGGCCATCAGAGGCTAGGAAGACCCTTAAAACTCGGAAAGCAATCTCTCTGACAGAGAATTTTGTCAGACCGCGGGGCGATGCTTTCCGACCTCGAACTGAGGTATCCGTTCACGCCGCAGTCTAGGAAGTTCTTCGAGTCGATCCCGGTGGAAGAGGGGCTGACCAGCAGGGAAGTGGTCGAGCAGACGGAGAGCAGGCTCCTGAACGCTTTGGGGAGGGGAAGGTACGAGCCCCACATCTCGGAGCTGATCGAGTTCTCCAGCTTCTTCGCCGCCGCCCTTGTCGCGAGTCAGGACGGCTACCTCGTGGCGAAGTTCTCCAAGAAAGAGGCTGAAAGGGCTAAGCGTTTCTTCGTGAATGAAGGGTCGGCAGCCAAGGTGACGATAATGGCAGAGTGTTTCTCTGCGCCTGTGGCGCAGTCCGGCGGCGATGGGCGCGAAAGCCAGTACACGATCGATTTCGCGAGCTACCTCAAGTTGGTTACAAAGTACGAACTCGCCAAGCAGCCGAGATGGAAGTTGGTCAGGCAGGCGCTTCAAGGCGGAACAGTGTTCGTAACGGATAACCTGCTCAACGACCTGTTCGAAGAGTGCGCCCAGGAGGCCATAGGCGAGGGTGCCAAGAACTTGAGGAGGGCCGTCTTCCCGAAGCAGCTTGTCGCGTTCAGGAACTCGGTCATGCAGTACGTCCCCGTCCAGAAGAGCCAGCGCGGCAAGGGATATTCGTATGTGGAGGGCCTGCTAGCGCACCCAGTCTCGGATGGGAGGCACAGGCTGGTCTGGCTCGTCCTCGCGCCGTACCTGGTCAATGTGAGGAAAATGGAGGACGGCGAGGCCATCGACAAGATCAGGGTGTTCGTCTCTGTCGGTGGGGAGACGCAGGACATGAAACGGTTCGTGGAATACAACGTCAGGAGGGCCAGAAGGAACGGTCTCCTCCCTCCCACGTTCTCCAAACTGAAGGCCGAGCACCCGGACCTCTATGCTCTGCTGCCCAAGGAGGCGCTGCCTTCGGAGCCTCCGCCGAGACCCACGAGTCCAAAGCCCGGTCCGCAGTAAAACTGGTTGAATGGCAGTTCAAAATCCTTGGATTAACTCGGCTCGGTTCCAAAGAACGGCGAGAAACATGGTGTCTACCATACTGTTGGCCGCCTTGGGCGGCTTGGCTGCGGCGGGCGCGACGGCGACGGCAACCGGCGACGCCTCGGCAGTGGTCGGCGCGGCACACGCGATCCCACCGGGACTGCATGTAGCCCTGTCCCACGTGCCAGCTGCGTCCCATGCCTACGACGTGCTGAAACAGCACCTCACAGACTACACAACGTCCGGAGGGGCTGGGTCGGCCGCGGCAGGGGCGGCTGCGGCCATCAAACATGGCCTTCACTTGGGGCTTGGGAAGTAATCCGAGCCCCCACACGCCTTTTTTCTGAGGTAAGCGTATAGACGGAGGGGCGCCGATGAACTCGAAGGCTTTCGGAAGAACCGGCCGTTCCGTCTCTGAAATAGGGATGGGCACATACTACGACCCCCTCTGGATAGCGACCGCGTTCGCTGGTTGGAGGCGGGAGGCACCCAGGAAGATCGCGGCGATCAAGGCAGGGCTCTCGGGTGGAGTGACACTCGTAGATACGGCTGAGATTTATCGCTCCGAGCCGCTCGTGGCTGAAGCGATCAAGGACATGCGGAGGGAGGACATATTCCTGGCCACGAAGGCGTGGTCGAACCATCTTCACAGGGATGCCCTCAAGGGGGCTCTGGAGAAGAGCCTGAGGCGGCTCCGCACAACCTACGTCGACCTCTACCAGGTCCATTTTCCCAACCTCCGGGTACCGATTTCAGAGACGATGGCGGCCATGGAGGACCTCGTTAGGGGTGGCAAAATCACCCATGTCGGAGTGAGCAATTTCACCATCGAGCAAATCAAGGAAGCCAACACCTCGCTCCCAAAGTCGCAGTTGACCTCGGTTCAGCTGAGCTACAACCTCCTGGACAGGCATGTCGAGTCTGAAATCCTGCCATATTGCCAGAGAGAGGGGGTGGCGTTGCTGGCGTACTTCCCCTTGGCGCACGGCAGGCTGGCTTCCGACCCGAGGCTAGCTTCCCTTGGCATGAAGTACGATAAGACGGCGAGCCAGGTCGCGCTTCGGTGGCTCGCAGGTAAAGAGGCCGTGTTCCCCATCCCGAGGGCCTCGAGCCTGGAGCATGTGACTGAGGACGTGAATGCCTCTGGTTGGGAGATTGCAAGAAACGAGGCTGCAGAGCTCGAGCGGACCTTCTCCTGACGGCTTAAATCCACCAAACGAGAAGCGAAGGCAGGCGGGTGAGTGTCCTCCACCCGATCCGCCATAGAAACCACGGAGTAGGAGGAAAGTGGACAAGAATAATCGAAGTTCAGCACAAGATGCGGTTGGAATCGGAGCCAGTGCAACAACGAACGGGAAGGTCGCGCCGTCCAATACCAGGAGGCTTGCGCTAGCTGCGCTTCTCGTGTCATTATATGTGGCCGCAAACAGCGTTCCGATAGACGCCTTCATAGGAGGCGCCGGGTTCATAACCGCGGGAATCATCTTGTTACCAGTCGTCGCGGGCCTTCTCAAGCCTCGAGACGCATTGATTGCTGCGGTTCTCGCCTCGATTGGTCTCCTGGCTTTACAGCTCTCGATAATCCCTGTCTTCGGCTTCTACGGCCTCTTGGTGCCTACGCTGGGAATGACTTTGGGCTCCCTTGGAATCCACAAGTCGCTGGTCTACCCTGCCGCGTACATCGTCTTCGGGGCTCTTTGGTACGCCCTGTTCTCCGGCGGGACCCTGCTCTGGCTCGTGCCATACGCGCTCGCTATAGGACTCGTCGCAATGAAACAGACAAAACTCGTCAAACTAGGGAAGGAAGGCGATTTGATGGTTTACTGTTTGAGCACTACGATGTGCGAGTTGGTAACCATGAACATCGGCTCGATTTCCCTACTGCACCTTCTGGGCCAAGTTTGGTTAATCGTCACGCCGTTCATGTTTGCGGAGAGGGCGGTCGCAGTGATCGGTTCATCGTCAATCCTGCTCGGATTGCTGAGGATCAAAGGACCGCTCAAACTGGAGGGAATCTGATTTGTGTAGGGCTACCAAGCTGTGCTGTTTCAGGTGTATGACATGGTTCGAGAAGTTTAATCTGAAATCCTGCGACGAGTGTGGCGATTGGAAGTGTCCTGAATGCGGCAGCTGCCTCTGCAGCCTGTCCATCACAGAACAAAAGATTGCGATCGCGTACATGGCAACATACGAAAACCTGCTTAAGGAGCTCACGGGTGAATCATACGACTTCGAGAGGCACCAGAAGGTCCTCGTGGGATTGAAGGTCAGGCGCGATTCCTTGGTCAGGCCAGATATCAAGAAATGAACCGAGAAAGGAGGAGTGCAATAAACTGCATCTCCGGCGGGATTGATTCTGTCACAACGACATATTACGTCAACAAGACTCTGAAGCCGAAGAACCAATTGCTGATCTTTTGCAACTACAAGCAGCGAACTTATGACTACGAGGAGTTCTGCATAAAACGCGTCTCCAAGAAGCTCGGGATTCCTCTCAAAATCATCGACTTGGGATGGCTGGGCGACATCAGCACCTCTGTCCTTACTCACCCAAAGATGCCTATACCTGAAACGAAAGAAGGGGACCTCTGGGACCCCGAGAAGGCCAGAAAGAGAATCCTTCGCTGGTGGGACCCGTGCAGAAACGCCATCCTCCTGCTGGTCGGGCTCGCGCACGCCGAATCAATCTTCATATCCAAGGGAGAGCGATATGACGTCTTCATCGGCATTAGACGTGAGACGCCGGTCGCGATGAAGGACAACACGCCTGAGTTCCTTGAGGAGATTAACCGGCTCGCGGAGCAGGCGACCCACCACGGAGGATACAGGCTGATGGCTCCGCTCATCTCCTACGACAAGGACAAGGTTGTCGAGCTGGGGGAGAAGCTGGGCGTTCCCTGGGAGTACACCTACAGCTGCTACTCAGGCTACGGGTTCAGGAAGGTGAAGGGACGCAACTTGCCCGTGCATTGCGGGACCTGCTCCAACTGCAAGAGGAGGAAGCTGGCCTTCAGGGATGCGGGAGTCGCCGACCCGTCGGTCTACGCGACCTAGGGGTCTGAAACGTCTCATCTGCCGTCGCAAACTCAAATACCGAGGGGTCGGCACTGGTTGGTGACACTTGCAAGCGCGATTTTTGGCGAAGCTCGAAGCCACTTCTTGGGACCCCAAGCTGGAGCTAGACGTGAGGCTGCTGTGGGAAAATGAAAGAGACCTCGGATTCAAGCCGAATAACAGCAAGAGTCGCAATTTTGTGTTGGATACGCCTCCCCCATACCCGTCGGGGCGGCCCTGGCATCCGGGTGCGCTGACCCAGTACGCCCAGATCGATATGATAGCGAGGTCGGCCAGGATGAGGGGGTTGCGCGTGCTCTACCCCGTGGGAATAGACAGGAATGGACTGCCGGTCGAAATCTACGCGGAAAGAAAGTACAGGGTGCAGATGAGGAAGACGCCGCGCGAGGAGTTCATCAACCTGTGCAAGCACGCGCTGGACGACCTCGAGGCGTACATGGTCGGCCTGCTCAAGACGATCGGGGTCTCCGGAGACTACGAGAACAAGTATCGCACAGACTCTGAAGAGTACAGAAAGCTGACGCAGTGGTCCTTCATTGAGATGTGGAAGAAGGGACTGATATACGTGGCCAACAGACCGAACAACTACTGCATCGACTGCAACACCACGATAGCTGACGCTGAAATCGAATATGAGGAGCTTCCGACCTACCTCGTGACGAACAAGTTCAAGGTAAAGGACAGCAGCTATGAGCTCCCGGTTGCCACGACAAGGCCAGAGCTGCTGGTGGCCTGTCAATTGGTGGTGGTCAACCCGAAGGACGACAGGTACAAGCACTTGATCGGGAAGACTGCCATCGTACCCATCTACAACGGGGAAGTGCCGATCAAGGCGCACCCAAGCGTCGACCAGAAGTTCGGCAGCGGGGCGGTGATGGTCTGCAGCTACGGCGACTACAACGACGTACTCCTCTTCAGGGAGTTCAGGCTGAAGGAGGTAGTGGCGATAGACCTGGAAGGCAAGATGACCGCGGCCACTGGAAAATACGCAGGAATCACGGTGAAGGACGCCCGGTCGCAGATCATCCAGGACCTTCAGGAGATGGGCGTCGCGTCCAAGGTCGAACAGGTCCAGCATAGGACCCCGTTATGCGAACGGAGCCACACGCCCATCGAAATTATCCAGATGGAGGAATACTACCTGAAGCAGCTCGAGTTCAGGAACCAGCTGAAGAAGCTGGCCCGCGGCATGGTGTTCTACCCAGCCATGCACCGCCAGATCCTGCTCGACTGGATCGAGGGCCTGACCACAGACTACCCGATCTCTCGCAGGAGGTACTACGCGACGGAGATACCAGTCTGGTACTGCTCAAAGTGCAACACTCCCCATCTTCCAAAAGCCGGGAAGTACTACAGGCCTTGGAGGGACGAAGCGCCCTTCAAGAGATGCAAGAAATGCGGCAATACCAGGTTCGTGGGCGAGACGCGGACCTTCGACACGTGGATGGACTCGAGCCTGTCGCCGTTGTACATAACGAGGCTCGCGAAGAACAGGAAGTTTCATAGCCTGACCTACCCTGCAACGATAAGGGTGCAGGGAAAAGACATTGTCAGGACGTGGCTCTACTACAGCCTCCTCAGGTGCTACCTCTTGACTGGGAGGGCGCCTTTCAAGAGCGCATGGGTGGGCGGACTCGGCCAGGATGCGCAGGGCAGGGCCATGAGGAAGAGTCTTGGAAACTACTTGGACCCTGAGCCACTGTTGGAGAAGTACGGTGCGGACGCCTTCCGTTTCTGGGGCGCGTCCGAGGCTGGGCTCGGTTTTGACTTTCGGATTAGCGAAGACAGGATGGCGGGAGCGGGCAAGTTCCTCACAAAGCTGTGGAACACTTCTAGGTTCATCAGCTCTTTCCCGCAGCCGAAGGCAGCCAAGCTCACTTGGACTGACAAGTGGATGCTCAACGAGCTGGCCAAGCTCACTGACGAGTGTTCCAAGGCCTATGCGCGGTATGATTCCTTCACCGTCGCCACCAGGGTGAGGGAGTTCCTGTGGAACGTTTTCGCGTCGCACTACCTCGAGATGGCGAAGGGTCGGGCTTACGGTGACGACGTGAAGAAGGAGGAGCAGGAAGCCGCCTGGTACACGCTCCACGCGGTCGTCAGGAGCCTCCTTCTCTTGATCGCGCCGATTTCGCCGTACATCACAGACCACATTTGGAGGAAGCTGTACGGGGAACGGAGCATTCACCTGGAGCAGTTCCCCAGGATGAAGCGGTTCGACGTGAGCGAGAAGGTGAGTCAGAGCATACTGGAGTTCAACGCTCAGGCGTGGAAGACCAAGAAGGACAAGGGCCTGGCAATGAAGGATTCGATAGAGCTGAGGATTCCGTCCAAGCTGAAGCCTTTCGAGAAGGACCTCGTGAGGATGCATCACATCCGGCGTTGACTGAAGTCCGTCGATATCTGTCGAATCGTTGTTCGTTGCTTGCAGGGTCTTAAATATCGAAGCGGGGCCGATGCCCGACGTGTCAAGATGCATCTGGTGCGAGGGACACCTGGATGAAAGCAATCAGCTCCAGATGGCATACACCACTTGCGAGCGGTGCTTGATCCCGTTGCCGACGGACTAGGTCAGAGCGCTTGGCTGGAGATCAGGCCGTAGTCCTCCTGAGATAGTCTCACGGAGACCGAACCCGCGTTCTCTTCTGTGTGTTCCTTCCTTGCCGACTTTGGGATGGCAACGACGCTCTCCCTGAATGTGACCCAGTTCAGCGCTACCTGCGCTGGGCTGAGGCCGTACCTGTCCATAATCGGCTTTGGGATGGATTGCACGGGGATGCTGCCCCGGCCGAGAGGGCTGTAGGCGATTACCGTAATCCCTTCTCTCTCGCAGAAGGGCAGAAGGTCTGACTCGATTATTCTGTTCGTCAGGGAGTATTCGACCTGGTTGGAGACCAGTTCGTTCTTCGCGAGCGCCTCCCGCGCCTCTTTGGTCTGTTCGGCAGAGAAGTTGCTCACGCCGATGTATCTCACTTTGCCTTCTTGTACCAGTTTCTCCATCGCGCCCATAGTTTCCTTGATGGGAATCCGGGGGTTGGGCCAGTGGACCTGGTAGAGGTCGACATGCCTTATGCCGAGCCTGTCGAGGCTCTTGCGGCAAGCGGCCAAGACGTCTTCACGGTGGAGGTTGCCTGGCGAGACCTTGGTGGCGACAAAGGCGGCGTTTCTGTTTTCTCTAATCGCGTCGCCGACGAGCTCCTCGGCCTTGCCGTCGCCGTACGCCTCGGCTGTGTCGACCAGCGTCATCCCGAGCTCCAGCCCTCTTTTCAGCGAGGTGATTTGCTTGGCCCTTTCGGCGGGCGTCCGTGAGAGGCCCATCTTCCACGTCCCCATGCCTACGACAGAAACCTTCTCGTTCGTCTTTCCTAGGGTCCTGTACTCCAAGGCGGCGCGGCATGCGCGACTCTGGTTTTAGGTCTACCATCTCATGAAGAAGAGAGCCGCGGGTGAGATTTGGACTCACGACCGCCTGCTTACAAGGCAGGTGCTCTACCAGGCTGAGCTACCGCGGCACAAACCGGAACCAATTGAAATCGATTTTTAATCTTTGAATGGGGTCACGTCGTCAGCGCAAATCGCTTCATGACCTGGGCGCGTCTCGAAGGTCGAGCGCTGCGAGCCTTTTAATCTCAACCCGCCCGCGTATGCGCGGATGCCGGGGTAGCACAGCCTGGTCTATTGCGCCTGGGCTAGCCGTCGCTCGAAATGAAAACGAGAGTCCCGCCCCCGGCACTCCAGCAACGCTTATTATGCGAGGGCGGCGCGTCGGGCAGAACCTTGAGCATTCCGTCTCTGACCATCGGAGGGTTCTACAGCCTATTGAGCACAATGATGATCGTCCTCTTCATAGTCGGGCTTGTGGTGATCTTCGTTTACGAATACGAGGCGCTGCGGCGTTCCAAGACCTAGCTGCGCCCTTTGAGCCGTTCGATCATGGTCAGATTTGAGAGTTGTAGGGTCCAAGCGCCCATCTTCATCTGCTTCGGGATGACGCCAACAATCCTCAGCCTTTCGCCGGGCTGAATCCCAAAGATTTTGGCCGAGTCTTCGCGCCATCCAACGAGTTTGACCTCGCCGGTGTCGTCACCCACAACCAGCTCGCCCTTCTTGACTACCGAACCGTCCTTCAGATTCACGTCGTCAATTGCGCCACTTGACAATGCGATGACTTCGACCACGATTTGTGAGGATTCGTTTTTGGCGTCCTTTACCTTGACGGAGAGATCTGGCAGACTTGGGATTGCATCGCCGTTTGCCATAGACAAGGAACCGGGGCTCTGGCATAGCATTCGGCCGTTGGGCTCGAGGTCAGGAGTAACTGCGATTGCGTCTCCGGGACTGAATGCTGTCGTGTCTAGCGAGGTCTCAACCACCATCAGTTTCTTGCCCTTGTCCAAAGCTAGAATGACCGAACCGCTGGAGCCCCTTGAGATGGCAGCCACGCGAAGTTCGCTGTTTCTCCCGGCTTCAAGTGGGAGGATTGCGCTTCCAGCGTCTCCGTGTAGCTCGAACCCGCCGCGGGATGATTGTTTGACCCTCAGGTTGGTTATCCTGACGACTTGGCCGACCTGGAGCTCTGGTCGGGCGGACGGACTCCAGATTACCACCCGATACTGCTCCTTGCTTCCCTTTCCAGAGACCCCGAACTGGAACAGCGAGCCCGGCGAACCGTCAGAGCGGACGAACTCTGAGTAGCGGGACTCCGACGCTATTCTGCATTCCAGGGCGAGTACCGGCCTCTCGTTGCCAAGCTTTGTCAGCTTCTCGCACACATCTTCGAGACTGACGAGGGAAGAGTTCTCGACCAGCTCGAGCCTGCCCCTTTTGCCCAGGTTCAGGTTTGGCTTCCCGTCAAGCCCCTGTTTCACGTACCCGCTCACGACGCGGACCGGCGCGCCTACGGTCAGTCCGAGCTTCTCTGGGTCGTCAATCTTGTCGTCCCATATGGTGAGCTTCGTCGAGTGGTCCTTGTCAAAGAGGGCCAATCTCCGGTAGGCTCCAGAGCCGCCCTCCTTCTTGTTGTACGTAGAGATCGGATAGATTCCCAGCACTCTGGCGACGACGGTGATGTCGTTGGCCCCCATGTGCAGGTCCTTGAGTGATAGGTCACTCGAGATTTCCCGCCGCAGGGTCACGCCGAGTTCTCCGGCCACCAGAAACAAGGCCCCTTGGTCGGTGAGGTAGCCGGCTCCTATCTTCTCCTTCTTTTCCGCTATGCGCTTCGTCAGCTCCTCCCTGGTCAATTCTGGGCGACTCGTTAGCAACTCCTCCACTAGAGCCTCGAAGTCAGACATGCTCGCTAGCCCTGGGCGACCGTCTTGTTCACGACTGATATGGCCCCCTCGAGGATATCGAGGCCATCGTCGAGCACTTCTTGCTTCGTGTTCAGCGGGGGAATCACCCTCAACGTGTTCCTTCCCGCGGTTATCATGAGAAGGCCATTCCTGAAGCAGCGATCTATGATCTGGCGGGCTTCCTTCTCGCCGCGTTCCTTGGTCCTCTTGCTCCTCACTATCTCGACTCCGATGAAGAGCCCCAGCCCCCGGACGTCGCCGATGATCTCGTAGCGGTCTTTCATCTCGCCCAGCCGCCTGAGCGCGTGCTTCCCAAGCTTCCGCGCGTTCTCCATCAGCCTTTCTGATTTCATTACCTCCAGAGTAGCGAGCGCGGCCTCCACAGCGACCGGGTTGGCCCCAAAGGTCGACGCGTGCTGGCCGGGCCGCCAGCTCTTCATCACGTCGGCTTTGGCCACCAAGGCGCTGAGCGGGAGGCCCGAGGCGATGCCCTTGGCTATCGCGATCATGTCTGGAACAACCCCAAAGTTTTCTACGCCGAAGCGCCGGCCCGTGCGTCCCAAGCCTGTCTGTATCTCGTCGGAGACGAACAAGACGCCCTCCTTCCTCAAGAACTCCATCTTCTGGAAGTACTGCGGCGGTGGCACGACGTATCCTCCCTCTCCCTGAATTGGTTCGAAGAAATAAGCTGCAACGTCGTCGACTGGGACGAACGTCTCCAAGTATTGCTCCTTGAAGTAGTCGACGCAATAGTAATCGCATTCAGGGAAGGTCTGCTTCCATGGGCACCGGTAACAGTAGGGAAACGGGAAGTGAACGACGTCGGGCACCAAGGGCAGCGAGCCCTTCCTTTGAATCGGCTTGCTGGCAGTGAGGCTCAGCGCGCCCATTGTTCTGCCGTGGAACGAGCCGGAATGGGCCAGGAACAGCGGCCTGTGCGTGTAGTTCCTCGAGAGCTTCATCGCCGCCTCGATCGCTTCGGCCCCGCTGTTGCCGTAGTAGACCATCTTTCGGAAATTGCCGGGCACGAGGGAGACCAGTCGCTCGGACAGGTCGACGAGATTCTCATAGTAGAAGTCGGTGTATGAAAAGTGAAGGAACTTCGCGGACTGCCGCCTTACAGCCTCAACGACTGCGGGGTGGGTCGAACCCGTGCCCAGAACCGCGATGCCGGAGGTGAAATCTATGAACCTGTTTCCGTCGACGTCCTTCACGAGCGAACCGTGCGCTGACTCGATGACCAGCGGGTAGTACCTGGATATGGAAGGGGAAATGAGTTCCGCGGTCCTCCTTACTATGGCTGCTGCTTTCTTTCCCGGGATTTTCGAGCCTGCTTTGGCTAGCATTCTGCGCTTCAAGTAGTTTCTACCCTGACCTGCGAGGTTGCGCTTTTACCCTTTACGCGGGCTTAGAGAGTTCTATTTCGAGGACTGGCAGGTTGAGCTGCCTGCCGTCTCTTGAAGTGACGCTCTCCCCGTCGATGGTGATGTTCGAGATTTCCACGTTGCTCATGAAGCGCTTCTTCAGGACCTGGACCACGTCGACCGACATGTTGATCGCCTCTCCCCTCGCCCTGAGGACGACCTGACTCGCGCCGCTGTTGAACATGGTGATGCAGGCAGTGACGTAGTTCAGGAGCGGCTTCGACTGTCCGACTATGACCGTCTTCCTTTCCTCGGACATACCAGAAGCGGCACTTCGACTTCGCCTTATAACGGCTCGCTTTTGCAGGAATTTCAACCGAATCGTATTTCAAGGCGGGGTGAGGCGAGCCCAGAGTTTGCCGCAAAAGCCACGCCGTAGAAAACAAAGTGGGCTGAAGACGGGTTATGCTGTCGGCGCCGTGCTCCTGTTGGTTGCGGTGGCGGGCGCTGGTTGGTACCTGTACAATTCCTCCGCGAACACGGGCGCGATTGGCCCCACGACATCCATCATATCTAGTAGCGTCAGTGTGTCCAGCACCCCCAGCAGCTCCAGCAGCGCGAATGCGATCTATGCCAACATCAGCACGAGTAAGGGCTTGATCGAAGTGGAATTGTTTCCCGCCTCGGCTCCCAAGACGGTGGCAAATTTCGTTAACCTCTCAAGGTCGGGGTTCTACAACAATTTGGTCTGGCACAGGATTGTACCAGGGTTCGTCATTCAGACCGGTGACCCTCTCACGAAGAACGGGGGTGGCGACAGGTCCCTCTGGGGAACGGGGCAGTCGAGCCAGCAGGTCCCTCTCGAGATTGACCCCGCGCTGCATAACGACGCCGGCTATCTTGCGATGGCGCACACGGCCTCCAGCACTTCCGCCACCTCGCAGTTCTACATCAATCTCGTGAACAACCCGAACCTAGACGGGCAGTATACCGTCTTTGGAAAGGTGGTCGGCGGGATGGATGTCGTCAATGCCATTGCTGGTGTTCCAATCTACCCCAACCAGTCCTCACAGTTCTATGACCAGCCGATCACCCCGGTGTACGTGCTCAGCATCACTGTTCTGAGCGGCGGACCGTAGATTCAGTTGGCGGGAACACGGACGGACTAGCCTTCGGGCTTGGGTTTCTTACTGTCTTCATCTGCGGAACAGCACGGCCCGCAGCAGCAGCAACAGGGCAGGAATTTCACCTCGACAACAGCTATGTTTCCGACCTAATTATTGACTGGTCTTATGACGGTATTTTCCCTGAATCTTTTCGATCGCACCGTATGTCACGAGCCTGTGGAGAATCCGAGATACCAATTCCTGGTGCAGACCGACGGACCTCTTGACTGCGGAGAAGCCGAGTGGCTCCGCACTACTGCACACTGTCTCGCAGACCAACGATTCTCTTTCGGTCAACTGGAGGCAATCGCTGTCGGCACATTGTGAAACGCAGCAGAGCTCGGACAAGCCTACAAGTTGTCTTTGTGGTCGTGGTATTTATTGACCGAGCTCAGCCCTTGAAGAGCTCGATCCAGATGCCGTTTGGGTCCTTCACGTAGGCCCATCTGCTCACCTTCCCTCGAATGTCCTTGACCACAGGATGACCCGTCTTTCGAGCCTCGGCGAGGGCGGCGTCGAGGTCGGGCACTCCGAACGCCAAGTGGTCCAGCCCCTCACCCACGACGTACTTCGTGTAGAACGGACTGTTGCGCGGGTAGTAGTTCAGCTCGAGGACAAACTTGCCGTCGCTCGACTGCAGGGATGTCGTCTCACCATTGGTCGCCTGTATCGTCGATTGGCCCAGGTCCTTCATTCCAAGAAGTTTGGTGTAGAACTTCACTGACTTCGGCATGTTCTTCACTCTCACTCCCACGTAGACAAACTTCGCCTTCATTGACAGACGCGCCTTGGCGGTGACTAAAATTAGTTGTTCCGCCTCTCCGACGGGGTCTTATACGGGCAGGGTAATCGATGGATGTGAACTCGCAGAGGAAGAAAGCGCTCTTCACCGAAGGGAAACGTCCCTCGGGGAGGGGTCTGCCTGTCCTCGTTTGTCGTGCTTCGTCAGGGAAACAAGATCTTCGTAGGCAAGATGACCAAACCTGAAGTGTGGATCGACAGGTTCTTCGTCGCAGAGAAGTTCGCGCCCACGTACGCGGGGAGCGACAAGTTCCTGCTGCCGGCTAGACATCTCGCTTGGTATGAATCGCCCTTGGGGGCCGCGGAAAGCGTAGTCAGGAAGCAGTTGCTGCTAGCGGTTCCCAAGACTGGGTTGCGGCTAATCGACGCACGGTCTCACGTCAGGGGCGACGTCAATGACGCTGAGAACCCGCTCCATTGGGACCTTTGCTTCGTGTTCGAAGGGAAAGCGCCGGCGAAGTTTTCCCTAGGGCGCGCGCAGCCACCATGGTTCAAAGAACTTGGGTTCAGGGCGCTGTCAGGCCTCGCCCCTGACGATTTCACCCGAGGCCACGGAGATGTGCTCGAAATGGCGGGCCTAATCAGGAACAGATTAGCGCGTCGAAGCTGAGGCCGCTTTCTTCGCCAGCAAGGCTGCGTCGGTCAGCAAGCGCGAGAACTCCTTTTGGTCTATGTCTGAGGGCTTTCTGACCTTGATGTGTCTGAGTCCTTTGCCCGTGCCTTCGAGTCGTTTCGACTTCAGTTTAGCCCCAAGGAAGAACCCGAGGTTGATGTGGTCCCTGTAAATCATGATGCAGGCCAGGTTCTGCCCGTGCAGAACGTAGGTCGGGTTTCCCCACTTGACCTGCTCTTCCGCGCTCGGCAGGGCTCTCTTGATTATGGCGCGAAGGCTCTGTACCGGCTCCTTGGACTCGGGCTCAACGTCCTTCAACAGCTCGTCCACTTTCATCGATTGAGAGTCTTCAGTCACGATACTTAAGAGCCTAGTAGCCTCTCTTCAGCAGGCCGGCATAGTCGAATACCATCACCCCGTCGCTGTTTTGGAGTGCATACTGGAACTGGGCCCTGTACTCTTGCTCGCTTGTGGTGGTGAAGACCCCTACACTCGCGACGATTCCA
>JAJTZC010000011.1:0-34252 GCA_032906705.1 Nitrososphaerales archaeon | reverse complement strand
CATACCTCAACTCACGGGGCGTTGGGAGCACTTGCCCTTGGCATCGGGACAAGCGAGGGGGAGCACGTCTTCGCCACACAAGCGCTTTGGATGAAGAAGCCCAAGGAGATGGAAGCGAGGATCGAAGGCGGGTTCTCCAGCGGGGTCTCGCCGAAGGACGCGGTGATGTGGGTCATAAGACAGATCGGCACGGGCGGCGCGATAGGGTCCGTTGTGCAATTCAGGGGCTCCACCATCGCAAACATGTCCTTGGAACAGCGGATGACCCTAGCGAACATGATCATCGAGGGTGGTGCCCGCACGTCAATAATGGAGCCAGACAGCAAAGTGTACGAGTACATCCGTGGCTCTACCTTCGCTCCGGTGGGGCCAGATTGGGACGAAGCTTTGCGCTATTGGAGGACACTCTCCACGGACCACGACGCGAGGTTCGATTCCTCCAACTCCTATGACGTAGGGAGGCTTGAGCCACAGGTTTCATGGGGAACGAATCCCGCGATGACCATCGGAGTTACCGAGCGCGTCCCCACTCCGATTGACTTTGGGAGCCCCGGGGACAGGGTTGCTGCCGAGAGAGCTCTCGGCTACATGGGCCTGAAGGGAGGCGAACCGATAACCTCGGTCCCGGTCGAGCGGGTCTTCATTGGGTCGTGCACAAACGCAAGGCTGTCTGATCTCATCGACTCGGCCCGGGTTTCTTTCGGCAAGAGGGTGGCGCCGCATGTACGGGCGATGGTCGTGCCCGGGTCGCAGCGGGTGAAGCGCGCGGCAGAGCTTCTTGGCCTGGACAGGGTCTTCTCTGAGTCAGGTTTCGAGTGGCGGAATTCGGGCTGCAGCCTGTGCATCGGGATGAACGAGGACAAGCTCTCCCCGGGTGAGAGGTGCGCCAGCACGTCGAACAGGAATTTCGAGAACAGGCAGGGACCCGGCGGGAGAACTCACCTTGTCAGTCCTTTCACAGCCGCAGCGACCGCAATCTCCGGGAGAATTGCGGACCCCAGGGAATTTGAACTTGCGACCGACGAGCAGCTGGGGTTGGTGGGCGTCTAGATGCCCGAGCCGTTTACGCGCGTCGACGGGAAGGCTGTCCCCCTCGAATCCGACGACGTCGACACCGACCAAATCATCCCTGCTCAGTTCCTCAAAGTGACCGAGAAGGCTGGTCTAGGGAGGTACCTCTTCTACCGCTCGAGGTACGACGAGAAGGGCATCCTGACAGGCAAGTTCGTCCTCGACAGGCCCGAGTTCAGGGGGGCGAATGTCCTAGTCGCGGGCAGGAATTTCGGCATAGGCTCCTCCCGTGAGAATGCGGTCTGGGCGCTTCTGGACTTGGGAGTCCGCTGCGTGGTGGCCTCCTCGTTCGGGGATATCTTTTACAACAACTCGGCGAGGAACGGGTTGCTCTGCGTCAAGCTGCCAGAGTCGACTCTCCTCGAGCTCAGGAAAGCATGCACAACGGGGGGGACCACGGTCGCAGTCGAACTCGGCAGACAGACCATCTCTTACGGTGACAAGAGGATCAGGTTCGAGGTCGAGGGCCACGTGAAACAGAGGTTGATGAGCGGCATGGACGACATCGCGGTCACACTGAAAGAGCATCTGGGTGTGATAGAGAGGTACGAGAAGATGATGCCGGCGTACGCCAAACCCAGACGTCAGACCTAGGTCTTGCTTGAGATTTCGTACACGCTCAGCGTCTCGTAGAACAGCCGCTTTCCCGCGATTTTCGTCATCTTGAATCCCGACCTTCCGCACTCCTCCTCGAAGACGTCCGATGGGTTCTCGCTGGAGAGCAACATCAAGACGCTTCCACCCCTCTTCACCACGCGGAGCGCCTCCCGAAGAAAGCGGAGCGGGACCTCGGTCCCAGATGCTCCTCCGTCCACTGTTGGGTCCTCCACGGTCTCGGTCGGGATGTACGGAGGGTTGAAGGCGACGAGGTCGAACACGCGTTCCCGGAAACAGCTGGCAACGTCGGCGATTACCAAGTTGGTACGTGCGATTCCCTCTCGGGCCTGCTCGGGAAGCGCCAGGTCGGTGCCGACCACGAGTCCGAAGCCGAGGGCCAACTCGGCCATGCCCCCGCCATTGCCTGCTCCTATCTCGAGGGACGCGTCGCCTGAGCGCCCCCGCATCGCGCCGCGGAGCAACGCCGAGTCATCTGAAGTGAGGTACGTTAGGGATCTCATTCGTGGATGTCGTCGCCCTTGAGCGACCTGTATTCGTCCGGGCTCAGGACCTGCGTTATGTTCTGCGTCTGGTAGAAGTACGCAGGAGTCCCGTCGGGCGACATTGCGAGGCTGCCGTCAGGGTTCTGGAGCCTGTACACCTTGACCACGGATGGCTTGATGCCCAGCACCGTACCGTCGTCGAGCGCGTAGTAATTGAACCTCTCCTGCAGCGGCTTGAAGCCAACGAGCTTACCCTTTGGCTGAGGCGATGGAATCATGTATGCCCGTAACCACACGTCATTATAAAGCCTGAACTAGCCGAGCAACTTCAGGACGCCCGAGCTGTACTGGGCTGCCTTCTTCGGCCTGTAGGCTATCTCCTCAGGCAAGCCTAGCCTGAGCGCCGCTTCTCTCAGGACCGCTTTCCTGGCTCCGTTTCGTAACTTGTACTTCACAGGCAGCAGCTGTCCGAACCGGGCCAACCTCCCCTCGGCAAAGGGGAAGCGCGGCTCGCACCATCTGGAGCAAGCCAGTTCGTCCCGTATGAATCCCCGCTCTCCGCAACCCATGACGTCTTCCGACATCATCTTGCTCGCCTCGGCTCCCCCGCCGGTGCGTAGCGCCGCCTCGTACTTCGCGTATCCTCCGAACAGCTCGTCCGCGAGTTGCCCGAGGAGGATCAGCTCAGCCCCCGACTCCGAAGCCAACTGCGCGGTCATCGAGTACAGGCACCACAAGCCTCGGTCCATAGGGGAAGGCTGGAAGGGGAGGTCGAGTGCTCCCAGTTCTTTGCTCACATCCTCCCGACTCATCTCCGCGGTCGCGAACTCAAGTCCGATCGCCCGTGCAGCCTCCTCGGCAACCCTGCTGTCCGTCGATCCTCGCGCCGACACGCAGCATGCCACGGTCTTCGTATGCTTCGACGCGCAGCAAGCTAGGATGGAACTGTCGAGCCCGCCAGAAAAGGCGACGGCCACTCTCCTTTTGCCTTCGACCCGACTCCTGACCGAAGCGTCCGTCATTGCTGCCAGCTTCTGTGCCGCTTCATCGAATGTGGGGACGAGCTCATGTTCTTGCGCCCAACTGGCCGTGAGGACCTCACCGCTGGCGACCTCCAATCGGGCCCCGGGTGGAATGAGCTCCCGCTGTTCGCCTGGAAAGAACCTGTGGTCCGAGGCCACCCATTCGCCGGAGAGAGCCCTGAAGAGCGGCCTCGTGCCGAACCAATCCCTCGAGGCCACAATGCTTCGCTCAGTCTCTTCCATCATGCTGAATTCTCCGAGGCACGCCTCGTCGCCCAACGAGCCGTGCACTACGGGAAGTCCGCCCCTCTCGCCGAACTCCAGCGCGACCAGATTGCCTCTCCTTCCATCGAGGAGGTCGATGCCCGCATGCGAGCGCACTTCAACTCCGTGCCTGTCGATTCCCCCCGCGGCCCTCGATGCCTTCTCACCTGCTCCTTCCTCGAGGGTGAGGCAGAAGGCCCCGCACCTGATCAATAGCGGGAGACTTGCTCCTTTATCTTGCGCGCGAGAGCGTTGCCAACCTTCTCGACGAGAGAGAGCCTGTCCGCGGATGCCTCCTTCAGGTCCTCTATCGTCCTGAACCCTGCAGAGTAGAGAGCCCTTGCACGCACCCTGCCAATGCCCTTCAGGCTGGTCAACTCGAGGAGCTCCTCGCTCACCCCACTCTCGACCCTCCTCCGGAGCCGCTCAAGCTGTCTCGCCATCTCGTCTCTCTTGAAGAGCTTCGCGAGTTCCCCCATGCTGTGCAGCAGCCAGTCTGCGTTGTCCACCGCCCTGTGCATGTCGCCCGGCTCGACGCCGAGCCTGGAGAGCAGCTGCTCCTCCCTCCACTCGTCAATCCAGCCATAAAGGGCCATGACAGACCGCACTCCCTGCAGGACCTCGTCGTACTCTGCGAAAGAGCTGCGGTTGGGCTTCTCAATCAGCTCGCCCGAGTGTTCTTCCATGAACGCGAGTGCCTGGTCGTAATCCCTGCTTCGAAGGGGGAACTTGGGCTCAAAGTCAGGACAGTTCGCAATAACATGCAGCAGGCCCGCTGTGTAGGCCCTGCCCGCTTGCGCCTTGCGGAGGGCCTCCCGGAAAATCACGCCGGTAACCGGGTCGATGTAGAGGATGGAGACCTTCTTGCCGAAGTCTGTCGCGTTGAACAGCTCGCCCTTGGACTCGACCAGCCTTTCTGCGAGCAGGTACCCGAGCGCCGATTCGATCAACCTGCCCACCCTCTGCTCGCCGATCTGCATCGCCAGCAGCGTCTTCTGGAACAGACTCTGTATGTCAAGCTTGGAGAGTCCCGCCGACGTCGCGACCGTCGCAAGGGTGTGGATCCTCATCGCTGACTCGTCTGATAACCTCGACTTGATTGGCTCCGGAGGCTCCTTGGCGTAGTGTTCCAGGACCTGCATCGCGGGCACCGTGCTCGGCGGGACCAGTACCGTCTCTCCGTAGTCGTCGTACTGAGGTCTCCCAGCTCTGCCAGCCATCTGCCTGTAATCCAACACGGAGATCTCCGCGTTGCCCCCGCTCTCCACGTCGTACCTGCTGGTATCGGCAATCACGACCCTCTTCGCGGGGAGGTTTACGCCCATTGCCAACGTCGGTGTGGCTGCAAGCAACTTGATCGCCCTGGCCCTGTAGTAATCCTCCACGATACGCCTGTGCTCCGCCTCGAGCCCAGCATGATGGAAGGCGGATCCCTTCGCCACTATCTCGGCCAAGAGCCTGCTGAGGCTCGTCTCCTCGCCGGACGAGAGTATCCTCGAAGAGGCCTCTGAGAGCGCCCTCTTCTCGACATCGGTCAGGAACCTCTGCGTGACCTCTGCGCCCTTCGTGGCAAGGCTGACCGCCCTTCTTCTTGTGTTCGCGAAGATGAGGGATTGCCCCCCTCCCTTCACCGTGTCCATGGCGACGTCGATTGGAGGACCGTAGGTGGACCCGGCCACTTTGTTCTCCATACCGTCGGTGAAGACTACCCTCCCGTACTCGAAGACCCCCTCCCGCAGCGGGACCGGCCTCCAACTGAGTTCGATGGCCCTAGACCTCAGCCATTCTGCGATTTCCTTTGCGTTGCTGATTGTTGCAGAGAGAGATAGAATCTGGGCGTCAAGACCAGCGAACAGCACCTTGGTCAGTATCATCTCGAGCGTGGGACCGCGGGAGTCGTTACCCGCCAAGTGGACCTCGTCCGCGATGAACAAGCCGACGGAATGCAACCAGCTGACCCTGTGCCTGAGGATCGAGTCGAACCTTTCGTTGGTCAACACAATGATGTCCGCGCGCCCCAGTGACTCCCCGCTCATGTCGTAGTCCCCCGTGGAGATGGCTGTCCTGACGCCGAGTTCCGAGAGCTCAGAGAACTCTGCATACTTCTCAGAAGCGAGAGCTCTCAGCGGCGCCAGGTAGACGACCTTCTTCTGCTGCAACTTGACCTTCACGAACGCAGCCATCAGGGCGATTAGCGTCTTGCCAGAGGCCGTGGGGCTCGCCACGACCAGGCTCTTCCCTTCCAGCAGGCCCGCCTTCACCGCCTCTTCCTGCGGCGGATAGAGGTCAGAGAGTCCTTTTCGTTTTATGAAGCTCTGGAGTTCGGCGGGTATCTGTATTGCGTCAAACCTCAACAGGCGGCCTCCCCGCGCTAGGCATTGACCCTTCTAAAGAATCCAGACTTCGACTCGTATATCAGCCCCTCCCTGAACATCGCCTTGATCATCTTCTCTGCGTCCTCGTCTGTGAACTTCGCCTTCAGAAGCTCGTCCTTGAACGCCTTCCTCTCCACGGCCTTCTTTTCGGCTCCCTCGAGGCTTCTGAATATCTCCATCGCCCTCCTCAGGTTCCTCGTCTCGCCGACCGGCTTCCCGAGCTGAATCCCAAAGTCCGTCTTCTTGGTGGTGGCATCGGTGAGCACGTCCTGCACCATCCTGTTCATCAGCGACACGGCCTCGAGCGCATCCTCCTCTGTGACCTCGGTCTTCAGAAGCAGCTTCGCTCTCGCAGTGGCGAGCCTGATCAAGGACTCCAGTGTCCTGGGCGTGGGGGGTAGCTGGCCCTCTTCGCCGCCGCTCTTCCTGAGCTCCAGATAGTAGTCTTTCAGCCTGTCCGTCGCCTCTTTTGTGAGCGTGGGGGTTCCTTTCTTCGCGTAGGAGATGTACTTCTTGAGCAGCCCGAACTCGACAGGGGGCGGCCTCGGATACGTCTTCCTCATGTGAACCGAGAGTATATGTGTGGCCAGCTTCTCGTCTTCTCCAAGGGAGGGCTGGTCCTTGATGACGAAGATCAGGTCGAACCTCGTCAGAAGGGGGATCGGCACGTCGCCGATGTTGTCCGTGAGGTTCTGGAAGGGATTGTACTTGCCAAGCACTGGATTCATTGCCGCAAGGATGGCCGTCCTCGCGTTGAGGGTGGCATAGATTCCTCCCTTTGCTATCGTGATGGTCTGCTGCTCCATCTGCTCGTGAAGCGCGCTCCTGTCCTCGGCCCTCATCTTGTCGAACTCATCTATGCACGCGATTCCTTGATCGGCCAGAACCACGACGCCCGCTTCCAGCATGAGGACGTTCTTCTCCCTGATGACTGCGGCGGAGAGGCCCGCCGCCGTGGTCCCTCTCCCGGAAGCGAAGAGTCCGCGCGGCGCCACCTGCGCCGCGAACTTTAGCATCTCGGATTTTGCCGTGCCGGGGTCGCCGACCATCAAGATGTTCACGTCGCCCCGTAGCTTCGTGCCGTCTGGTAGAATTGTGGAGACTCCACCGACGAGCAGAAGGAGAATTGCCTCCTTCTCCGGCTCGTGTCCGAGGATGGCCGGAGCCATCGAGCCGATCAATTTCTCGAAGGCGTCCGGACTCTTCGCTACGCTCTTGATCAAGGCCTCATCCTGCCTTGTGATCTGAATCTGCTCGGCCTCCTTGCCCCTGACCTCGACGTAGTTGCAGTCTATCTGGGACCTGAAGAGCCTCATCCTAAGCTGCCCGGGCGAATAGTCAGGGACCGCCCTCACGACCCCAGTCATGACAACCCTGTCGCCGGGTCTCGCCGTGTTCACCATGTCGCCTTCTATGTTCACATCGAAGAACTGGGGCAGCTGGCCTGGAGGCAGCTCCTCCGGCAGCTCCTGAATCCTGATGATCTGGAAATCGATGAACTCGGTGTGCTTCCTGTCGAGCTCGAAGTTCCTCGCCTCGCCGCAGAGGTCACACTTCGGCGGCCTTTTGAGGGCCAGGTCGTCCTGCTCCTGATAGGTGAGGTGCCCGCTAGGGCAGACCCAGGCGGCCTGTACGACCAGAGGCCTCAGTTCCGACGTGCGGACCACCATCCCCGTGACTGCGAGCATCTTGTCGAGGTATGATGTGTCGACCTTCCTTAGGGGAACCTGGTCCGGGATGCCCCGTATCCTGACCACGAGGTCCCGCTTGATTCTGTCAGCGTAGAGGGCGTTTTCGCTTCGCAGAGTCTCGAATGCAGCTGTCTTGAACGATGCGAGCGCCGAGTCTGGCTCGAGGAGGACCCTGTTGGCGAGGTCGTCATTGTACTTTAGCAGGTCGCCGAAGTCAACAGCCAGGGACTTGCCCTCCGACGAGATCAGCTGAGAAATCCTGGCCCTGTAGATGGGCGTGCCGGTCCTGTCTACGGCAGTCTTTAGGAAATCCTCGAACATCTCCGAGAGCTTGCCGCTGGCGATCGTGGCCAACTACGTGCCCTCTCCGAGGAGCGCCCCCTTCCATTGCTTTGAGAGGGACTGAGCGATGGAGAAGAACGTCCTCTCCTCTGGAGTGAGCTTCTCGCCGAGCGCGGACGCAGTGGTGGAGGTGCTTGAGAGCGACAGCAGCTTGCTGAGCCTCATGCCGATGAGGTCGTAGCTGGTCGCCCTGAGCCTCTCATAGTCCTCCCTCCTCACCTTCCCTTCCTTCGCCGAACTCGCGAGGTAGGCGAGCCTCCTCCTCATCCTGACATAGAAATCTGTCTGGAGACCTGACAGCTGCAGGGGTCCCATCATCTTCTCCTTGCTGAGCGCCCTCACGATCTCCGTTTCAAAGGGCTCCTCAGCGGCTTCTGCCAGGTTCATGTGGACCAGCTCCTCCGCGGCCCATCGAGGCAGCTCCACCGACTCCCCTTCCTTCAGGCTCTCGATCTTGAAGTCGCCGGCGTCGATGTTTTCGAGGGAGGACCGCATGGTCACCCTGCTCTTCGCTAGGAGGAAGTCTCTCTCCCTGTCTTCGAGTATTTCCCTTATCTCTGAAGAATCCTCTGTCAATTTGGGGAGCCGCGAAGGGGCCGTTCGATAATTAAAGGTTTGATTGTCTACTTCATGTCTCGACGTCCGCCCGGGATCGCAGGATTCTCTTGATGCCTGACGATGCCTTCATCCACTTGGCTCGGAGCATTGAAGCGTGCGCCCCGCCTTCGGAAGCCTTGGGCGGGGGCGAGCCCGACGTGATGACCGTCCCCGCTAGGGTCGATAGCTCTCTCTTGGAAAGCGTCGTCGTTGGCTTTTCCTTGATGATGCCCTCGGGCCTTATTAGCAATATTCCAATCAGGAGTGCGGCAAACAGCAGGTCCTGCAGCCAGTTCACGTCGAAGAATATGTATGGTTGAAGCGCGAACTTGATCTGCTCGAGCCCCCTGAATACAGTTGTGAAGAACAAAGCGCCGAGCGCAACTCCGACGTTGTTGCCCGCTCCGCCGACTATGACAATCAGGAACGGCCAGAAGGTCCATGCGAATCTTGTCCAGGTGTCGTACTCGACCGAGGCGGTGTAAAACGTGTACAGAGCTCCTGCAATGCCCGCGATCGCGGCAGCAACCATCAGCACATTCCGCCGCATCGCCGCGTCGTCCTTTCCCAGCGCCCTCGAAGCGTCCTCGTTGTCGCGAATCGCCCTGAGGGTCCTCCCCAGCGGGGACCGCGCCACCCTTTCAGCGTACACGAACACGATTATGGCGAAAGCGCTCATCACGAGGGCCGCCACCAGGTCCCTGTATCCCGTGCCCAGCGAGGCCCAGTAGGCGTAGGGATCCGGAACAAAGATCGGCTGACTTCCCCCTATCAGGGGCTCGTATGTTCTGAGGACGACCTGGAAGAACTGTGCGGAGCCCAAGAGCAGCATACCCAGATAATCCTCCCGGAGCTTGATGGCAGGGTACGAGGACAGGTAGCCAAGCAGGGCCCCTATCAGAGCCGCGATGAGCACGGAAAGGGCAACCATTTCCACCACGAAAATGGGGTCTGATACGATGAACGTGTCCACCTGGGTGATTATGCGCGCATTGAAAGTGATGAAATCGCCGTGCGTGTTCACCCCAAAGACCCACGCGGCGACCCTGCCGGAGATCGAGCCTGCGAACGCCGCTCCGCCCGCCACGAAAAGCACCTTCCCGAAGTTCGGTATTCCGGCGTATCCAAACTCCAGGTTTAGTGAAATGCTGATTGCGAAGTAGAGAGCATAAAAGTTGACGAAGCTTATCCCGAAGCTGACGAAATCCACGCCGAAGAAGATGGCCTGCGGAAGCCCCATTCTACTTCCGCCTCCTCAGCTTGATGGAGACCAGCCCCTTTGGCAACGCGAGTAGCGCTATGACCATGATTACGAGCGGTATGCCCTTCTGGAAAGGAGTGACGTTCGCTCCGAACCCGTTGACGAGCCCAGATGCGAAGAAGTCAGTTGTGAATCCGGTCGCCATCTCAAAGACTATGTATGCTGCCACAAGAGCAAACACAGCCCCGAGAATCCTGGTGTTCAGTTTCTTCCTCCTGACGAGGATCACTCCGATGGCTACCATCATGAGGACTATGGCAACAGTCCCGACCAGACCAAAGCCTTGAGCCAGGTTCACCGTTACGAGGTCCTCGCTGCTTCCTATCACAAGTCCCCCGACGATGGCCCCGAAGATGCTGGTGAGCCCTCCCAGTATGCTCGACGCGAAGATTTCCACGATCAGGTCAGAGCCAGTGTTTGTGCCGCCTGGAAGCCAAAGCGTGTATAGCGATCCCGCGAGCCCCGCGAACCCTCCGGCGAGCATCCAAGAGACCACGTACACGCGCTCGACATCGATGCCCAGGACCCGCGCGAGAGACGGGTTCTCGACCGATGCCCTCATGGCGACTCCGAACTTCGTCCGAGTGAACAGCAAGTAGAGGAGCAGGGTGATCGCGGCGAGAACGATAGGGGCAACTACGACCACGGCCTGTTCCCCGAAAAGCTGGAAGTCCGCCGGAATCTGGAAGAACTGTTTTGCGTCAACCAGCCCGTATCTGGACTGAATATAGTCGGTGTATATCCCGAAAATCCCGATGAATCCAATGTCCACGCCGAAGGTAGCGATCATGAGCGCCACCAGCGGCGTTCCCCTCCTTGCCAGCGGTCGGAGGACCCCGAGGTACATCACAACCGAGGCAGCTCCAGAGATTAGGAAGGAGGCAGTTGCCGCTTCGTAAGGGCTGATTCCATTTAGTTTGAACAGGTGGTAGGAGGTGTAGAGCCCGATTGTCACGAAGGACCCGTACGCGAAGTTGGGGACCTTGGTCGTCATGTACGTCAGGGTGAGTCCCATCGCCATCAGCGCGAACAAGGTTCCATAGACTATCGAGGATATCAGATACGGCGGAACCAAAGACCCTGAACTTGCCCGAAAACGGTCGAAGGCTTAAAATACTTTCGCGTGCAGGCTACCAACTCCGTTGAAAAAGAGAGGGGCATCTACAACAACAGTAATAGGATCACTGATTGTGGGACTTCTAATTGGTGCGGGAGTACTATACGCAGCATCTCCTTCAATCGGGCTTGGTGGCTCAACAGTCACCCAAACCGTTGCGGGCGGTACCGTAACTTCCACTGTCCAGGCAGCTGGCGGGCTATGTAGCGGTCAGACTGTAACAATCGGCGCGCTCAACGACCTCAGCGGCGCATTGTCGTCCCAAGGGAAGGGAGACTTGGCTGCTGAACAGTTAGGGATTCAGGATGTCAACGCCTACGCTGCGGCCGCGGGCTGCAAAGTGACATTCGCCCTGAACAATAACGACTACAAACTCGACACGCCTACCGCGCTTACTCAGCTGCAAGCGATGCAGGCTGCAGGAATCCAAATCGTCATCGGTCCACTCAACAGTGGAACCGCTGCTGGTATCCTGAGCTTTGCAAACTCCAATCACATCGTTCTGCTCAGTCCGTCTTCGACCTCCCCAGCACTAGCAATTCCGAATGACTACCTGTTCAGGACCGCGCCTAACGACGCAGCCCAGGGGCAGGCAGACGCCAGGATATTGCTTGACAGGGGAGCTTCGGCAGTCATTATCATCAACAGAGATGACACCTACGGAAACGGACTCGCAAACGCTACCAAGACCTTCTTACAGAAGGACAATCCCAGCGTTGTAATCAAGGGACCATACAAGTACGACACGGCGACGTCCGACTTCAGCTCGCTGATCACACAGATCGGAAGCGACTGGACAACCCTGTCCGGTCAAGTCGGAGCTTCGAAGGTCGCGATATTCGCAGTGTCATTCCAAGAGCTAGGAACACTACTCCTACAGGCGCAGAAGAGTAACCCGGCGCTTCTGAGCACACCTCTTCCGTGGTTCGGAACTGACGGTGACGCTCAGAACACTGTGCTAAGCAACTCGACAACCGGTCCAGTTGTTTCGCAAGTGAAGTTGCCTTCGACATTGTTTAACGTGGTCAACAACAGCAGGACAAACGACTTCTTCGCAAGAATCAAGGGCACACCAGCTTACGCAGCCATCGCTAGCAACGTCTTCTACAGCCTAGAGGGCTATGACGACGTCTGGCTGGCGGCATTGGCAATCCTGTCAGCAGGCGCTAACAGCGGAACTGCTATACACAACGTGCTACCGAGCGTCGCAGCAAACTTCTTCGGCCTAACAGGCTGGGAAGGACTGCAGTCCTCGGGCGACAGAATCCCCGGGTCGTACCAAGTCTGGAAGGTGGTCAAGAACGGCGCCGCCTTCAGCTGGGTACTAGCAGGAACCTGGGACTACAGCACAGACAGCGTAACCTGGAACTCCCCACCGTAAATTAGGTCCCCACTCTCCTTTTTTGTGGTTCTGATTGGTAGGTCTCCTCGAAGTCAGAGACGTCAGGAAATCCTTCGGCAATCTTCACGCCCTCGACGGCGTGACACTTGACGTAGAGGAAAAGAAGGTCAGCATCCTCATAGGTCCAAACGGCTCTGGCAAGACTACGCTCATAAACGCAATCAGCGGATTCTATACTCCCGACTCGGGAACCGTCCGCTTTGGGGGAGCTGACATCACGTGCATGCCCCCGCACAAGCTGTACGCACTCGGCATCGCTAGGACGTTCCAGATTCCGAGTCTATTCTGGAAGCTCAACGTCTTGGAGAATGTGATGGTGGCGAGGAAGGGCAACCCTGGAGAGTCGTTCGTGAGATCTCTCCTCAAGCGCTCTTGGGCAAAGAGCGAAAGGGACGCAGCGGAACGAGGCTTCAAGATGCTCGATATCCTGGGCCTCCACGAAAGCTGGGACAAGCAGGCCATGAATCTCAGCGGCGGCCAGATGAAACTGCTTGAGATGGGCAGGGCCCTGATGACCGGGGCCAAGCTTATCTTGCTCGACGAGCCCATCTCGGGGGTCAACCCCACCCTCGCCCACGGGATCTTCGCGAGAATACTCAAGCTGAGGGACGAGCTCGGCGTGACCTTCTTCATAGTGGAGCACAGACTGGACATCGCGCTATCCTACGTGGACCACATCACCGCCATGGCCTTTGGGAAGGTGATCGCGGCGGGCGTCCCCGAGGCAGTTATCGCCGACAAGCAGGTCATTGACGCGTACCTCGGTGCCTAGTTTGCTCTCGGTGAAGAACGTCTCCGCTGGATACGGCAAGCTCCAGGTTCTGACTGATATCTCGATGGAGGCGAAGGAGGCCGGGGTCACAGTAGTGGTCGGACCCAACGGCTCTGGCAAGTCGACCCTGCTTAAGACCATCGCCGGGCTTACCAACCTCTATGAGGGGACAGTCATCTTGAATGGAAAGGCGATCTCGAAACTCCCGCCCCATGAGATAGCCAGAAAGGGGCTCGCATACCTCCCCCAGACTGATAGCACCTTCACCCAGCTGACGGTCGCAGAGAACATCAAGATGGCCGGGTACACGGTCGGCCGCTCAGACGTCCCGGCGAGGCTCGCGGCGGCCCTGGAGACGTTCCCAGCGATATCGAAGTACATGGGAAGCAAGGTCCAGAACCTCAGCGGAGGCGAGAGGCAGATGGTCGCGATGGCAATGGCGCTCATGAGGAAGCCGACGGTCATGATGTTCGACGAGCCCACCGCTAACCTCTCGCCGAAGCTCGCCATCCAAGTGCTGAAAACGATCGAGGCTCTTTCGAGGGATAGGGGGATAACAATCGTGCTAGTGGAGCAGAATGCAAGGCGGGCACTGGAGATTGGCGACAGGGCCTACCTCATGGTCGGGGGCAGGAATGCGTTCAGCGGGGAAGCGAAGGAATTGCTTGCCCACAAGGAGCTCGCCCAGATGTACCTGGGCTTGAAGGTCGCGCAATAGTCCGACCCATCGCTCGGCCACCTTACAATGGATAAATACGAACGAAGGCCGAGCCGAGTTCGGACGCGAAGGAGATCATATCCCGGGGCATGGTGTTGCGCTGAGTGCCGTTGGAACAAATGATGTGGGTCGAGAAATACAGGCCGTCGAAGCTCGAAGAGCTGGTCGACCAGCAGGCAATCAAGCAGCGCCTCAAACAGCTCGTCGAAAAGAAGGGGGAGCTCCCGCACCTCCTCTTCGCCGGGCCGCCAGGCTCCGGGAAGACGACCACTGCCCTCCTCATTGCGAAGCAGCTGCTGGGGGAGAACTGGCGCGACTACACCCTGTCCCTTAACGCGAGTGACGAGCGGGGGATCGACATCGTGAGAGAGAGGGTGAAGACCTTCGCGCGATTCTCTGACAGGCGGGAAGGGATACCGTTCAGGCTGGTGATCTTGGACGAATCCGACGAAATGACGAACGACGCGCAGACCGCGCTCAGGCGAATCATGGAGGAGACCTCGACCTATACCAGGTTCATCCTGGTCTGCAACTACTCCTCCGGAATCATCGAGCCACTTCAGAGCAGATGCGCAATCTTCAGGTTCCAGAGGCTGGACGAGGACGCGATTGTCGCGCAGCTCAAGCTGATCGCTTCCAAGGAGAAGCTCAAGGTCGGTGGAAATGGCGTGCTCGAGGCCATCTTCGAGGCAACCGCAGGCGACCTGAGGCAGGCGATCAACATGATGCAGTCGGCCGCTGTGTCGGGGGAGCTCACCCTCGAGGCTGTGAAGTCGGTCACTGGCACCACGGTGAAGGCGAGGGTAGCAGAGATCATGACTCGCGCATTGGAGGGTGATTTCGGTGGTGCGCGAGCGAAGATGGTGGAACTGACGAGGGTGTATGGCGTGCCAGAGAGGGACTTTCTGAAGTTCGCGAACGAGGCCCTCAGCTCGGCGGCGCCTGACGACATGGCGAAGGCAGTCTCCATACTCGCCGAGTACGACTTCAGGCTGGTCCAGGGAGCACAGCCCGAGCTGCAACTGACAGCGATGCTCGCTCAGCTGGCCGCCCTCAAGAGGAAGGGAGACTAGGACGGACCTTTCGCTCCCAAGGGGCATCAGGGACGTTGAACCAGAAGAGCATGAGCTCCATGAGCGGGTGCGGCGTGCCTTCGAAGAGACGGCGTCGCTCTTCAACTTCAGGCTGATGGACCCAGCGACCATCGAGCACCTGTCTGTGCTTCGGGCAAAGAGCGGGACCGATGTTGACAACGAGATCTACGCCTTCAAGGACAAAGGCGGGCGCGACGTGGGTCTCCGTTTCGACCTGACAGTGGGTATGACCAGGTACGCTTGCTCGCGGAAGGACCTCAAACCTCCAGTCAAGCTAGCGTGCGTCGGCGGGGTCTGGAGGTACGACGAGCCCCAGCACGCCAGATACAGGTACCACACTCAGTGGGACCTCGAGGTCTACGGCCCCCCATCGATCGACGCTGACGCAGAGGTCATCGACCTTAGCAGGAGCATCTTCGACAGGCTAGGGCTCGGGAACGACATGGTGGAGATAGGCGACAGGCGCGTGATTCAGGAGTTCATCACGAGGGAGCTGAAGATGGAGTCGCAGGAAAAAATCATCGAGATGATGCGCGCCCTCGACAAGGTCCAGAAGAAGGCGCGAAGCGCCCTCGTCAAGGAGTATTCCGCGAAGGGTTTCAAAGGCGGCGACCTGGAAAGACTGCTCGAATTCGGGAACCTGAGAGGGCCCCCCAAGAAGGTCTTCTCAAGACTCTCGGAACTCAAGCTTGCCAGCGCGCGCGAACTCGGCGAGCTCAGCGATAAGCTCGCCGACAGAGGAGTCAGGAACTACGAATACAACCTCAGCATCGTCCGCGGCATAGACTACTACACGGGTGTGGTCTTCGAGGTGGTGGACACCGGCCACCCTGACCTTGGCTCGCTCTGCGGAGGAGGCAGGTACGACCTGCTTCCCAAGCTCTTCGGAAGACCGGACCTCTCCGCGACGGGGTCGGCCGGGGGCATCGAGCGGGCAGCGCTTTCACTGGTGAAAGGGGAGGGGCAAAGGGCTCCCCTCACCTTTGTCGCCTTCGCTGACAGAGACGTCTACAGCAGCGCCCTCGGTTTCTCATCGAAAATCAGGGCAGCGGGGGTCAGGGTCGAGGTTCCCCTGCAAGACAAGGCCCTGGGGAAGCAGCTGGAGGATGCAAGTCGGATGGGCGCTAGGTGGACCATAATCGTCGGGAAGAAGGAGCTCTCAGGAGGCGTGATCACGCTCCGAGACATGCGCGACAGGAGGGAGGAGCAAATCACCTTCGATGCGGCTCTCGAACGAATGAAATCCCGCTAGTCTGACTTCTTCCTCTCTTCGTCGATGAGCTCGGTCAGGGCCTCGAAAGCCTTGCCAGCGTCCCTCATCTTCACGACCATTATCGTGTCCGTGTGGCAGCTGACCGTGTCCTCCATGTTGATGTGCCTCCTCGAAAGCTGGTTGTAGAATGCGATGACGCACCCCGGGGTAGAGACAATCTTCTCCGGGCTCTGGACGATGATTGCCGCAAGGTCGTCTCCCTCCGCCAGTATCTCGGCGCTCGGCAGCTCCCTCCTGACCATCTTGTGGAGCCTCTGATCGAAGATCATCGTGATCGTGGAAAGGCTCTCGGAGACCTGAATGAAGTCCTCCTGATGGCCTGCCAGCAGCGATGCTACGGTGTGCAGGGTTCTCTTGTTCTTCTCCACCGACAGCTTCGAGACATGGGTCCGGACGTTCAACACGCTCCCGGCGACCACCTTCCCTATCTCGTGGGACGACGGGGAATAGGACTCACGTAGCCGCTTCAACGCCGTTATCACGCCTTCCTGTCTCACCTTCCTCTTCGTCCTCTTTGCGAGCTTCGGAACAAGCAACCTTGCCAGTGCGCTCAGGTTAACGTAGTCCCTCGCCAAAGCGTCCTGGACGGACAGGTCGAAGTCCACTTCTTCCTTGACCGCCGCGCTTACAGAAATCCTGTTGGCCAGTTTCAGACCACTGCTTGCCAAATCTGGGTCAGATGCGGCCAAAATCTATAAAAGAGTTTCACAGCGGTTGCTCATTCCACCTTTGGCTAAGACTGTGGTTCTTGCGTTTTCGGGTGGCCTCGACACTTCTGTCTGCGTGAAGTGGCTGCAAGAGAAGTACGACTCAGACGTTGTCACCCTCACGCTCGACTTGGGGCAACAGGAGGATATGGCGGAGATAGCCAAGAGATCCGCTTTGCTCGGTGCCAAGAAACACTACACTATAGACGCGAAGCAGGAGTTCATCTCAGACTACGTCTTCCCTGCCATCAAGGCCAACGCCCTCTACGAGGGCAAGTACCCCCTAGCCACGGCCTTGGGGAGACCACTCATCGGCAAGAAGCTGGTCGAGGTCGCAGAGAAGGAAGACGCTTACGCTGTCGCCCACGGCTGCACCGGGAAGGGCAACGACCAGGTCCGCATAGACGTCACGGTGCGTGCGATGAACCCCAGCCTCACGGTCATCGCTCCCGTCAGGGAATGGAACATGTCGCGCGACCAGGAGATCGTCTACGCGCAGAAGCACGAGATACCGATCAAGCCGTCAAGATCCGTGTACAGCGTTGACCAGAACCTTTGGGGCCGGTCGATCGAGAGCGGGCCGCTGGAGCGACCCGACCAGGAACCGCCGGTAGACGCCTTCGAGTGGGTGACCATGCCAGAGGATGCGCCGGACACACCAAGTTACCTAGACCTCGAGTTCGACGAAGGCCTCCCAGTGAAGGTCAACGGAAGGTCGATGGAGCCCCTGCAGCTGATAACCGCAGTAAACCGGGTCGCTGGCGCGAACGGGGTCGGGATAGTGGACCACGTAGAAGACAGGCTGGTAGGCATCAAGTCTAGGGAGGTCTACGAGTGCCCGGCGGCTCTCGCGCTGATCGAGGCCCACAGGGACCTGGAGAAGCTCGTCCTGACGCGCCACGAGCTCGACTTCAAGGCCCAGGTGGAGAGGGAGTGGGCCTGGCTCGTCTACTCCGGACTTTGGTTGGAGCCTCTCAGGGTGGCGCTCGACCGGTTCATCCAGGCGACCCAGCACAGGGTAACGGGGAAGGTCAAGCTGAAGCTCTACAAGGGAGGGATGCGCGTGGTCGGGAGGTCCTCGGAATACTCTATCTACCAGCTGGACCTTTCCACGTACAACAAGAACTCGACTTTCGACCAGAGGAGCGCTGTCGGATTCATCGAGCTTTGGGGTCTACAATCCAGGATGGCCGCTAGCCTGGGTTCAATCAAGGAGGATAGGACAAAGAGTGGACGTCCGAGGGCGAAGGCTAAGGAAGCAGAGTGACGACGTCACCGCCTTCACGTCCTCGATGGCGTTCGACGGACAGATAGCTTCGGCGGTGATAAAGGTCAACATGGCGCACATGGTCTCCCTCGTCGAGTCCGGTGAGGTTGACGCCGCTGTAGGGGGCAAGTGCCTGGGCTTCCTGACGCGGGCGTCTCCATCCGTTAGCCCTGGGACCCTCGCAGAGGACTTCCACCAGTTCCTGGAGCAGCAGGCAGTCGATTCGATCGGGGTGGAGACGGCCGGATACCTGAACCTCGGGAAGAGCAGGAACGACCAAGTCGCTACAGCGATCAGGATGCGCATGAGGGAGAGGATTACGGACTTGCTATCGGAGATAGCGGCGCTCCAGCGGACCATCTTGGAGGTCGCGAGGAAGCACGGAGCAGAGATGGTCCCGGGATACACACACCTGCAGCGGGCTCAGCCCGTCACCCTGGCCCACCATTACCTGGGGTACTTCGACGCCTTCCAGAGGGATGCGCAGAGGCTGTTTCAGCTGTATGCCAGAGTGAATCTCTCGCCGATGGGCTCGGCAGCGCTCGGGGGCACGTCGGTCAACATCGACAGGGATCGGGTAGCCAAGCTGCTGGGCTTCGAGGGCATAACGGGGAACGCGATGGACTCGGTCGCATCGCGCGACTTCGCGACCGAGGCTCTCGCATGCGCTGCACTTACGATGGTAGACGTCAGCAGGCTAGCGGAAGAGTTTGTCCTTTGGAGCTCGAAGGAGTTCGGCTTCGTCGAGGTCTCCGAGGAGTACGCAACATCGAGCAGCATCATGCCTCAGAAGAAGAACCCGGTGGTCGCCGAGGTGGCCAGGGCGAAGTTCGGGTCAGTTCTCGGCGCGCTTGTCGCAGCCCTATCAATATCGAAATCGCTTCCGTTCGCCTACAACATGGACCTGCAGGAGGTCACGCCCCACGTATGGAAGGGATTGGACGACACTATCAACTCGGTGGAGATGATCGGTCGCGTGCTCAAGACCTGCAGGTTCAACCTGAAGGCCGTCGCTGACTCGATGCGGGAGGACTACTCCACGGCCACGGCTCTCGCGAACTACCTCGTCCAGAAGCACCGGCTTTCGTTCAGGCAGGCTCACGCCATAGTTGGGGAGCTTGTCCGCTACTCCGTCGACGAGCACGTTCCCCTCGAGGCGGCTGCCGCGAAGCACATGAGCACAGTATCAGCGAAGCTCGCAAGGAGGGTGAAGATTGATGAGGCCACAGTGAGGAAGGTTCTTGACCCAACAAACTTCCTCACGGGAATAAGGACCAAAGGCGGCAGCAACCCAAAGTTCATCACGGCCGAGGTCGGGGCGAGGTCCGTCCTGCTCGGAAAGAACGTCAGTGCGTTGGCAGGTCTCAGGTCGTCGCTGAAGCGCTCAGAATCGCTGCTCGCGAAGGCTGTTAGGCGGATGGCTCGGGGGTGAAAAGCTAGAGATGGATACCAAATGCGCGGAATGCGACGCTGTGATAGCGATCCCGAACGACGCCATCGTCGGGGAGATTGTCTCTTGCAAGGACTGCCGCGCCGAGTTCGAGGTGGCCGAGATCAAGGGAGGAGAGGCGATGCTGAAGCCAGCCGACCAGGTCGAGGAAGACTGGGGCGAGTAGATGCGGGCTAGCATAGCCTTCGACCGGCTCAGGTGGGAGGAGAAGGCACTCAAGGACGAGGCAGACTCCATGGGGATAGAGGCCTCTCTAGTAGACGCAAAGGGCCTGATCTTCGACATCTCGAAGGGCAACGGGCACGGCCTGGGAGACGTGGTCCTGCAAAGGTGCATCAGCCACTACAGGGCGCTCTTCCTCTCGAGGATGCTTGAGGGAGCAGGGGCGCTCGTGATCAATCGATACGCTGTGGCAGAACTATGCGGCAACAAGCTCGCGACTACCATGGCCCTAGGTAAAGCGGGCGTGCCCACGCCGAGGACCTTCGTGACCCTCTCCTCGGACATGGTCGAAAAGGCAGCAGAAGAGCTCGGGTTCCCCGTCGTGCTAAAGCCGTTCACGGGAAGCTGGGGAAGGATGGTCAGCGTGATCAAGGACAAGCCGACACTCCAGGCAATCGTGGAGCTTCGGGAAGAGCTTCCCAACCCCATCGAGCACATGTACTACGTGCAGGAGTACATCCAAAGGCCCCCGCGGGACATCAGAGCCGTCGTCGCCGGAGACCAGCTCGTGGCGTGTGTCTACCGGTACGCTGCCGAGGGTGACTGGAGAACTAACGTGGCTCGAGGGGGAGTCTCCAAGGCGTTCACGCCAGAGGCGCATCTCCAGGAGATGATAATGAAGGCGGCGGATGTAGTAGGGGGCGGGGTCCTCGGAGTGGACGCAATGGAGGCTCCCACAGGTTATGTCGTCCACGAAGTGAACAACACCGTGGAATTCAAGGGCGCCCAGTCGGCGGTCGACTGGAGCATACCGAAGAAAATCATGGAGTACATAGCCGGAACAGTGAAGCGCTGATGGTCAGAGCCGCGGTGATTGCTGCATCGGGCTACATAGGCGGCGAGCTGGTCAGGCTCCTGCTCCAGCACCCGCAGGTCGAGTTGACCGTCGCTACATCGAGGAGGTACGAGGACGAGTACCTCTTCAGGGTCCACCCCAACCTGAGGGGCGTCACTGACATGAAGTTTACCCGCTATGACCAGTCCAAGGTAACAGGCATGGCTGACGTGGTTTTCGCTGCCCTGCCCCACGGCGAATCTGTGAAGTACATCCCCGCGCTGGTCGGGACGGGGATCAAGATAGTGGACCTGAGCGCTGACTTCCGGCTGCGCGACCCCGAGCACTACAGACGGTGGTACGGATACGAGCACCCGTCGCCCGACCTTCTGGGGAAGTTCGTCTTCTCGATTCCTGAGTTGAACCGCGAGCAGGTCAAGGGCGCCCGGCTCGTCGCTTCGCCAGGCTGCATGGCCATCACCTCGATCCTTGCGATGGCCCCGCTGCTAAAGGAAAGGTCCCTCGGAATCGACCGAGACAGGATCGTCGTGGACGCCAAGATCGGCTCCTCGGGCGCCGGGGGGAAGCCTTCCACCGCGACCCATTTCTCGGAGCGATACAACGTGGTCAGGCCGTACGCACCGGCCGGGCACCGCCATTCAGCCGAAATCGAGCAGGTGCTCTCGGCCGTGGCTGGGGAAGAGGTCAGAGTCTCGATGTCCGCGCACGCGGTCAACATGGTGAGAGGGATTCTGAGCAGCTGCCACCTCTTCACGGAGAGCGAGGTCAAGCCGATAGACATCTGGAAGGCCTACAGAGCCATGTACGCTGGGAGCTACTTCCTCAGGCTCGTGAGGGACAAACAGGGACCGTTCAGGCTGCCCGACCCGAAGGTCGTGATAGGTTCCAACTTCTGCGACGTTGGTTTCGAGATAGAGGAGAGGACCAAGCGGGTGGTCGCCTTCGGCGCGACTGACAATCTGATCAAGGGCGCCGCGGGGAACGCAATCCAGTCGATGAACCTGATGCTCGGATTCGACGAGAAGGCGGGGCTCGCGCAGGCGCCTCTTCACCCGGTGTAGGAATGATGAAGGTCGTAGTCAAGATAGGTGGAAGCCTGCTGAGGCAGGGCATGCCAGCGGCGCTGCTGGACGACATGGCCGGGCTTTCTCGCACGGCGCAGATGGCAGTGGTCCACGGGGGAGGGGAGACGGTCACTGAGTTCGCCACGAAACTGGGGAAGGAGCAGCGCTTTGTCGTGTCGCCCGAAGGCATCAAGAGCAGATACACCGACCGAGAAACAGCCGAGATCTACACGATGGTCATGAGCGGCATGCTCGCGAAGAGGATCGTGCTGTCGCTAAGGTCCAAGGGCATCTCGGCCGTCTCCCTCACTGGACTTGATGGTTCCCTCTTCAACGGAAAGAGGAAGAAGAAGCTGGTTATAGTCGACGAGCGCGGGCGCAAGCTTCTCATCGAGGGGGGTTACACTGGGAAGGTCGAGTCGGTCAATTCATCGCTTGTTGACATGCTGATGTCTGGAGGGTACATCCCCGTGATTTCACCGGTCGCTGTGGGAGAAGACTCCGAGCCGTTGAACATAGACGGAGACAGGGCGGCCTCGTCACTCGCGTCTGGAATCTCTGCCGATGCGGTTGTTTTCCTCACCAATGTGGAGGGTCTCCTTCTCGACGGCAAGCTTGTCGAAAGGCTCTCGATTTCTGAAGCAGCGGCCAAGCTCCCGCAGGTCGGCTTCGGGATGCAAAAGAAAGTCATCGCCGCGATCGACTCTGTGAAGGCCGGGGTCAAAGAGGCACTGATCTGCTCCGGGACGCGCGAACAGCCCCTCAGCAACGCCCTCGCTCATAGGGGCTGCACGGTGGTCTCATAGATGGACAGGTTCAGCGAGCTGGAAGAGAGATTCGGCTCGGGGGCGTTCCAAAAGTTCCCGCTCACCATAGTCAGGGGGAGCGGAGCGACAGTATGGGACCTGGCAGGGAAGGAATACGTGGACTTCATGACCGGGATCGGTGTCGCGCTCGTTGGTCACTGCAATCCGATGGTGGTCGAGGCGATACGAGCTCAGGCCGAGAGGCTGCTGACGTGTCACGGTTCCTTTTACAACGACGCCAGGTCAGAGTTCCTCGAGCGACTCGCGGGAGTGGCTCCGAAGGGTTTGGAGAAGGCCGTGCTCACGAACAGCGGCACCGAGACAGTCGAGGCAGCGATGAAGCTGGCAAGGCGACACACGAGACGCAAGAAATTCGTCTCCATGAAGGGCGGGTACCACGGGAAGACCTTCGGGGCCCTCTCCGCTACTTGGAACAGGAAATACAGGGATCCCTTCGGACCGCTGCTCGAGGGCGTAGATTTCGCGGAATACGGGGACGCCTCTTCCCTTGCGTCCTTGGTGAGCAGTGAGACAGCAGCGGTCATCGTGGAGCCCATACAGGGGGAGACGGGGATCATACTTCCTCCGTCTGACTACCTTCAACAGGTGAGGGAGATATGCGACAAGGCGGGAGCGCTGCTGATACTCGATGAGATTCAGACGGGCCTCGGAAGGACGGGCAAGATGTGGGCATCGGAGCACTCTGGAGTCGTCCCGGACATCATGACAGTCTCGAAGGGGCTCGGCGGCGGCGTCCCGGTGGGTGCGGCCCTCTCCACTCCGGAGGTGGTCGCCAGTCTAGAAAAGGGCACGCACACGAGCACTTTCGCGGGGAACCCATTGGCTTGCGCGGCCGGGTCAGCGACCCTTGAGTTCATCCGCAAGAACGAACTTCCGCGTAGGGCTGAGACAAAGGGCAGAGTGATGAAGGACGCCCTCTCCAGGATATCCTCTGAGCACAAGATTTCGAGGGAGGCGAGGGGGATGGGGCTGATGCTCGCGCTCGAGACGAGGATAGACATCCACCGCCCACTGCTCGATGCGATGGAGCACGGCGCGATTTTCTCATACTGCGGAAAGCAGATCTTCAGGTTCCTCCCGCCGCTCGTCATAGACGACACCCAAATATCCAGGGGGCTGGACGTTCTGCGGGGCGCGCTGGATGGCGAAGAGAAAAGGCGGTTCGGACAAGACTGACGAGCAGATAATCGGGGTCCTGAGCCAGAACTCGAGAATCTCCAACACGGAACTCGCCGACAGGCTAGCCATGTCAGAGTCCGCAATTAGGCGCAGGATCAAGAACCTCAAGGATAACGGCAGGATTCGAAAGTTCACAGTGGAACTAGACGACCAGCACTTGAGCTGTGCGATAACCTGGGTCTCCCTGAACCCATCAGTGCCGACCGGCCAGGTGAGCTCGAAGATCAAAGGCGTGGCCGGGGTCTCCGAGGTCTACGAGACTGCCGGCCAGTTCGACATCGCCGTCTTGGTGAAGGGTGCGAACATCGTCGAGGTGAACAAGTCCATAGAGGCGATTCGCAGGATAGAAGGAATCATCAACACGACCACGAGTATGGTATTGCGCACGATTCGCTGATTTCGCCCCAAATATCGGAGTATCGTTAAATAGACAGGCCCACTCGATTGGATTCGCAAGGCAAGGGGGTGAATTCGTTTGAACTGTACCGAGTGCGACGCAGAGCTGCTGATTCCGGCAGACGTGATTCAGGGAGAAATCGTGAGCTGCAAGGAGTGCGGTACGTCCTACGAACTCGTCAAAGAGCAATCTGGAAGCCTCTTCACCCTGCGCCCTGCGGAGCTGGAAGAGGAAGACTGGGGCGAGTAGCCCACGTCCTCCTTCACGATACTCTATGACACAGTCCGCTGGGAAGAGAAGGCAATAGTCTCTGCTGCTGACAAGGCTGGGGTGAAGGTCAACCTCGTCGACTCCAAAGACCTCGACATCGATATCAATTCGGGGAAGACTGAAGCGCCGGACAGCGTTGTGCTGCAGCGCTGCGTGAGTTATTTCAGGAACGTGCATTCGACTGCCGCACTAGAGTACGCTGGTCACAGAGTGGTCAACAGCTTCGCCTCTGCGTGGACCTGCGGGAACAAACTCTTCGGGACTCTCCAGCTCGTCAAGAGTGGGATTCCGACACCCAAGACAAGGCTCGCGTTCACCGAGGAGGCGGCGCTTAGGTCAGTCAAGAACATCGGCTACCCGGCGGTCATCAAGCCAGTGGTGGGCAGCTGGGGCCGCCTCTCGGCGCTGCTGAAAGACGAGGACACGGCCCGGGCTATCATCGAGGACAGGGAGTACATGTTCCCCCTCTACCAGGTATACTATCTCCAGGAGTTCGTCAAGCGACCTCCGCGCGACATCCGCTCGTTCGTGATAGGAGGCGAGACCGTCGCAGCCATCTACCGCTACTCAGGGCCTGGTGACTGGAAGACCAACACGGCGAGGGGGGGCAAGGCGGAGAAGTGCAAGATAGGGAGGGAGCTGGACGAGCTGTCCTTGAAGGCGGCGGAGGCGACCGGGTGCGAGATAGCAGGGGTCGACCTGATGGAATCAGATGATGGCCTGCTTGTGCACGAAGTCAACAATACCACAGAGTTCAAGAACACGGTGCCGGCCACGGGCGTAGACATACCACGCCTGATAGTCGAGTACTTAGTATCCGTCATGAAAAGATGAGCCGCGTGGGCCCAGACCCGGTAGGACTGCTCATCGGAGCACTCAGGATATACTCTCCAACGGCCGAGGAAAGCAAGTTGGCCTCATTCCTCTGCGCGAAGATGAAACAGCTAGGCTACGCAAGGGTCAGGATTGACAAGGGGGGGAACGCCATCGGCGAGATCGGCAGCGGCACCTCGAATGTGCTGTTGTGCGGTCACATGGACACCGTTCCTGGCAGGCTACCTGTAAGGCAGGAGGGCGGTGCGGTGTTCGGAAGGGGCGCTTCCGACGCGAAGTCTCCTCTCTGCGCATTGCTCGTTGCGGGGTCCAGGGCGAGGGACGCCGGAGTTCGTGTGGCATTCGTCGGGGCGACGAGGGAGGAGAGCGATAGCCTGGGGATTCAGACTATAATCAAGAGCGGGAAGAAGTACGATTATGCCGTCTTCGGCGAGCCTTCGGGCGCAGACCGGTTGACATTGGGCTACAGGGGCAGGGTCAGCATGCAAATTACAATCAAGACCGAAGGGGGGCACGCTGGTTCTCCGTGGGCACACGTCAGCGCCTTGGATGAGTTCTCTTCTGTGATGGCCGGGCTGAAGAAGTATGAACAGGGCCGCCAGGTCGAGGGCGACCACTTCAGGTCTCTCTCGGTCTCACCCACCTTGGTCGAGGCCGGGTCATACCACAACATAGTCCCTCCCATCTGCAAGGCCACATTCGATATCAGACTACCGCCCGGGACATCAAGCACGGAAGTCGAGGAAGGGTTGCGAAAAGTGGTGGAGGAGTCGGTCGAGGACAGGACCTCAGTCGCCGTTGAATTCGGCGAAGCCACGGAGTCCTACGAAGCGGACCCAAACTCCGTCCTGGTTCGGTCCTTCCAGCGAGCGATCCTTCTGAAGCTCAAGTCGAGGCCCGTCTTCGTGCGCAAGACAGGGACCGGGGACATGAACACCCTGGCATCCTCGATGAAAGCCGAGTGCGTCACCTACGGCCCCGCGGACTCTCACCTCTCGCACACAGACGAGGAGGCCGTGTCGGTCACGGACTACCTGGAGAGTATCGAAGTAATCGCGGAAGCTCTTCGACAGATTGGGACCCTCAGAGCCAGCGGTTAGCCCTCATATCCGGGCGCCCCCGCGGACCGAGCCCACGGTGCGAACTCGCCTGTGCATCCCAGATATTCTTTAAGTGTGGACTCTGTTTCTGGCGACTCATGGAGCGAGCGATCGTCCTCGTGAACCTATCGCCCGGGACCGAGGAACAGAGCGTCGCCTCCCTCAAGAGGACTCCGGGAATCCAATCCGTCTACCAACTGTACGGTCTCTACGACCTGCTGGTCATTGTCGAGGGCAAGGACGAGCAGTCAGTGAAGACCGTGATCGCGGACAGGCTAAGAGCGAACCCGGGCGTGATCTCCACAATTACGATGAAGGTACTCGCCTAAGCGCCGCAGAACGCTTAAACAACGTCAACATTCCGCGGGCCCAGATGAAGCCAAAGATTCTCGTTACCGGCTCCACGGGTCAGATCGGCTCTGAGCTGGTCCCCTTGCTCCGTGGGAAATATGGCAGGGAGAACGTGATTGCAGGCGTGCTCCCGGGCTCGAAGGGCGCCAGTCTGGGGGAGGGCCCTCAGGAACGTTTCGACGTGACCTCCAGAGCCGCGGTGACTAGGGTCATGAGAAAACGTGAGATTGACATCGTCTACCATCTTGCTGCAATACTTTCCGCGGTCGGTGAATCGAACCCTCAGTTGGCCTGGGACGTCAACATCCAAGGATTGAGGAACGTGCTCGACGGAGCTGTGGAATGTGGCGCCTCGAGGGTCTTCTGGCCCAGCTCGGTGGCCGTCTTCGGTGCTGATGTCCCAAGGGAGTCAACCCCGCAGCGCGCTCCCCTGTCACCGACATCGATCTACGGCGTTACCAAGGTCGCCGGCGAGCTGCTCTGCAACTACTACTTCGTGAAGCACGGCCTCGAGACAAGGTGCTTGCGCTACCCAGGCCTCATAAGCAACAAGACCATGCCTGGAGGCGGAACGACGGACTACGCGGTCGAGATGTTCCAAGCGGCGCTTCGGACGGGCCGATACACCTGCTTCCTGCGCGAGGACACCAAGCTCCCCATGATGTACATGCCGGACGCCCTGCATGCCGCGCTGCGGATCATGGATGCGACGGCCAGCGAGGTGCGGACCCACCAGGGCTACAACATCGGAGCCATGAGCTTCTCACCCGGCCAGCTCGCGGCCGAGATACGCAGGCACCTGCCTGACTTCAAGTGCGCGTATTCGCCCGATTCCAGACAGATGATCGCCGACTCTTGGCCGACATCAGTGGACGACAGAGAAGCTCGTGAGGACTGGGGATGGTCACCCAGCTACGACCTCTCGACGACCGCTGTTGACATGATCCTTGAGCTCAGAGGGAGGTTGCCCAGGGCCGCGGAAAAACGATTAAGTGTGCTCCCGTCCAATTTGAGACGAGGCCCAATTGCGCGACCCGAGTAGCTTCCTTAGGGAAGAGTACGACGATCTGGTCGGGAAAGAACTTGACTGGAAGCTGAGGGTCCTCTCGGGTCCCAGCACTCCCTGGTGCGTGGTGGACGCGAAGAAGGTGCTGATGTTGTGCTCCAACGACTACCTTGGCTTCAGCAACCATCCAAGGCTCAAGGAGGCAGCGGTCGAGGCGGTCAGGACGCACGGTGCTGGGTCGGGTTCTGTCAGGCCCATAGCGGGCAACATGGACGTCCACGCAGAACTCGAGAGGCGCCTCGCGAAATTCAAGGAAGCGGAGGCGTCGCTGACATACCAGTCAGGTTTCGCCACGAACTCCGGTCTGATTCCCCAGCTGGCAGGACAGGGCGACATCATCGTGAGCGACGAGCTGAACCACGGAAGCATCATCGACGGCACGAGGCTATCGCGCGCCGAAAGGGCCGTCTACAAACACGCTGACACGGACGACCTTGACCGCGTCCTGAAGGAGGCCGAGAAGGCAACCCCATCGTACAGGCGCATCCTGATAATCACAGACGGAGTCTTCTCGATGGAAGGCGACATCGCACCACTGGACACGATAGCGAAACTGGGAGCCGAACACGGCGCTATGGTCTACGTCGACGACGCGCACGGCGAAGGGGTGCTCGGCGAAGGCGGCCGAGGGATCGTCTCTCATTACAAGCTGCCCAGGAGCAAGGTGCAGGTCGAAATGGGGACCTTCTCCAAGGCTTTCGGGGTGGTCGGAGGCCACATATCCGGTTCCAGGGACCTGATCAACTTCGCCTACAACAAGTCGCGAACCTGGCTGTTGAGCGGGTCTTCGCCCCCCGCGGTCGTGGCCGCCTGCCTTGCCGCGGTGGACGTGCTCGAATCCGAGCCCCAGCATGTCCGCCGGCTCTGGGAGAACACGCGGTACTTCAAGAAGGCCATGAAAGACCTCGGCTTCGACTTGGGCAAGAGCGAGACGCCCATCACTCCGGTCATGACGGGCGAAAGCTCTCTAGCCAAGAAGCTGAGTTCAATGCTCTTCGACCTCAGCGTGTTCGCGCTCCCGATAGTCTACCCCATGGTGGCGCAAGGAAGGGCGAGGATCAGGACGATAGTGAACGCCGCCCTCACGAAGGAAGACATCGACTTCGCTGTCACTGCATTCCAGAAGGCAGGAGGGGAGCTAGGAATAGTCTAGGGCGAAGGGGTCGCCCAGGTTCCACTGGTCTTTCCTGTACTTCTCCTTCTCCAATCTATCAGTCAACGCCAGCTCCTCCCCGGAGAGTTCTGACTTTTCGACTTCGGCCTCGGCACCAATCAGCAATTGTTCCACGAACCTTTCGCGGTCGACCTCGGTGTTGGCCACTTTCGCGAACGTGCTTCGCGCGTATCTTTTCTGGGCGACCTCAGGTCTTGGAGTCGTGAGCCTGGAAACCTCGGCGAGGTCTGCTCTGATGAGCAACGTTCCATGGCAGACCGCCCCCTCCCTGGAGATGTAGGCTGCGAGACCAGAAACCTTGCCTCCAGCGCGGACTATCCGGTTGGGAGGCTCGAAGGACGTGGCGACTCCGCAACGCCGCAGACTCTGGATGACAATGCCCGCAAACGTGGAGAAGAGAGCGTTTGCATCTCTGCTGTACCTGAGCGAGCCGCACTCCTCGTGCCTTGGCACGAAGAACGACCAGTTCAGGTTTCCTGGTCCGTTGTACACGGCCCCTCCCGCTGTGAAGCGCCTTACAACTGGGATGCCCTCCTCGCTGCAATAGCCTAGGTCTGTCTCCAGTTCCGCGAGCTGGCCTCTGCCGATCACCACACACCTCTGGTTGTCCCAGACCCTGAGAATGGGGGCTTTCATCAGCGTGAAGATTGCCTCGTCCGCAGCGACGTTCGAGAAGGGGTCTCCAAGCGTGGCCTCAAGGAGTCTCAGCTTCAACAGAGGCAGCGGGCGCCGTACGACGTTAAGGGTTTTGAACCAGCGGACAGGTGGCAGGGCCAATGCCCCTGCGTTTCCTGCCCGACGTCGCGCTCGCTGACGTGGCGTTCGAGGTGACCTCCCCCAGCCTGAAAGGTCTGTTCGAGACGTGCGCCCTCGGCCTCACTGAGGTGATGGTCGACCCGGAGACTGTGAAGGGCACAATGACAAGAACGATGAAGCTTTCCTCCGAAGACACCGACAGGCTCCTCTATGACTTCCTCACCGAGCTGATTGTCATCAAAGACGTGGACTCCCTCCTCTTCAAGGCCTACAGCGTGACTCTAGGAAAGGACTCTAGGTCGCTGGTCTGCAGGATGAAGGGCGAGGCCATAGACAGGAAGAGGCAGGCGCTCAGGAACGACGCCAAGGCCGTAACCATGCATCTCTTCGGCATTCGCCGCTCTGGCAAGAGCTGGAGGGCGACGGTTGTGTTGGACATCTGAAACGCCAAACGCTTTAAGAACGAATCCAAGACCAAGCCCAACTGGGCGATTCGTTCTTGCACTCCCTCGAGGCCGTGAAGCAGGTCTCCGAGGTCTGTTGGGAGATTCCGACGACTTACAAGCAAGGAATGAATGTGCCGGCCAGAATCTACGCGAACAAGAAGTTGCTTGAGGGCATGGACGACGGCGTCATCGAGCAGGTTACGAACGTCGCGTGCCTTCCCGGCATTGTCCGGTACTCGTACGCTATGGCTGACGCCCACTGGGGCTACGGCTTCCCGATAGGAGGAGTAGCAGCGTTCGACAAAGAGAAAGGCGTGATATCACCGGGAGGAGTCGGGTTCGACGTCAACTGCGGGATGCGGCTCATCCGCACGAACCTCAGGTTCGCCGAGGTCAAGCCGAAGATCAAGGAACTGGTGGACCTCATCTTCCAGCTCGTCCCCGCAGGCGTGGGCGTGAAAGGATCCCAGGGGTTCGGGCAATCGCAGATGGGAGACATCACTTCGCTGGGCGTCCGCTGGTGCGCAGAGCACGACCTCGCGTGGGACGACGACCCCGAGCACGTGGAGGAGGGGGGCTTCATCAAGGGAGCCGACATTACGAAGGTGAGCAGGCAGGCGACGAGCAGGGGGATAGGCCAGTTCGGCACGCTGGGCTCAGGGAACCACTACCTTGAGATTCAGGTCGTAGACCCCGACAGATTCCTGGACCCCTTGTTAGCGAAAAACTTCGGGATTGTCCACACGGACCAGGTCATGGTGATGATTCACTGCGGGAGCAGGGGCTTCGGCCATCAGATTTGCACCGACTACCTGCGCATGTTCGAGACAGGGATGAAGCGTTTCGGCATCCAGGTTAGAGATAGGGACCTCGCCTGCCTCCCCTTCAATTCGAAGGAAGGCCAGGACTACTACTCGGCCATGGTCTGCGCGGCGAACTTTGCGTTTGTGAACAGGCAGATAATAGTGAACAATGTCAGGGAAGCATTCCGCCGGGTCTTTCATAGGGACTCCGAGGCCTTGGACATGCACCTGATCTACGACGTCTGCCACAACGTGGCCAAGGTGGAGAGACACGCCTACGACGGGGCGAGCGCCGAGTTCGTGGTGCACAGGAAGGGTGCGACCAGGAGCTTCGGGCCGGGTCACCCTGACATTCCCGCCCCCTACCGGAGCGTGGGTCAACCCGTCATCATCGGAGGCTCGATGGAGACCGGCTCCTACCTGCTCGTAGGCACGCAGAAGGCTATGGAAGACACCTTCGGCTCGACCGCTCACGGCTCGGGGAGAACGATGTCCAGGACGGCGGCAAAGAGGAGCATCCGCGGGAACGAGCTCCAGAGGAAGATGCTCGAGCACGGGATATACGTGAAGGCAGCGACCATGGACGGCCTGGCCGAGGAGGCCGGGATGGCTTACAAGGACATATCCGAAGTCGTTGATACGATGGACAGGGCTGGCATCTCAAAGAAGGTAGCCGCCCTCAGGCCGATAGGCAACATTAAAGGCTAGCTGATGTAGCCGGGCCGCTCTTCCTTTCGGGGCGGCGCCGCGCCCTCCTGCGACTGTTCCGCAGACATGCTCTGGAGTTGGCTGATCACTTTCTGTGTCTCTTCGGCCTTCTCCTTGAGCTTTGCGGTATCGATCGGCACGCCGATGATTTTGGAGAGGACATCCAGGACAGACTTTGATGCTGCTGCGTCGACCACGTACCCCGACGTCTCTCCGAGAAGGCAGGCGCCCTCAATGCCGCGCAACGATGCCATCCCGATAAGCAAGCCGTTCATCCCGCTGATGCCTCCTTCCTTCATCAGTGTGACACCCTTGCTGGATATCGCGTCGAGTATGGTCTTCGATGTGCCCGCCCCGAATACGCGAGGCGCGTTCGAGAAGGAACCTGTGATGTACGCGGCCAAGGTGTAGACCGTCTTCACCCCACAACGCTTCGCGAAGGAGACCACAGCGTCAGAGAGCTCGTACTCTCCCTCAGATGTGGTCGGTTGCGCGTCCGCAGTGAACACGAGCAGGTCGTGAGTCTTCCCCAGCGGTGCGAAGAAGAGTCGCGCCCTGAGAGGTTCGACTGTGCCGTCTTCCTTCACGTTTACCTGGGGCGGGAAACTCTCACAGTCATACACGGCGGCCTTCTTCGCCTTGAAGACGTCTATCAGGTGGTCTGCGCCCAGCTTCCCGACGTAGCCGCTTCCAGGCATCCCGCAGACAAGGACGGGGCTCTTCGCCTTCGGCACAGAAAGTACGGTCTCGCGGACGCCCTCGACCGGAGGTCTAGCCTGCGCGGGCATCTTACTCGTCCTCCTTTCTCTTCAGCTTCTCGCTGAGCTCAACGAGCTTGCCCCTGTCCTGCACCCTGATGGAGGTCTTCAGGCTGAACCTAAGCCCTAGCTGCCTGAAGACTGCAAAGAGCTCCCCACCCGAGATCTTCTCCGTGAGCCTCCCATCCCTTATCATTCCAGCGAGCTCCTCGACGATTCGCCCTGTCTGCACCGGGTAGAAGGTGTATGCTGCGTCAAGCACCTCGTCTCCCCTCTCGTAGAGCATCTCCACGAGAGCCTGCCTGGGCGTCTTCTCGACCTTCTGGGCCTTCGGCTGCGGAGCCGCAATAATCTTCTTCCGCATCGCGGCGAGCTTCCTTCGCTCGATTAGCCTGACCTCTTGGTCCTCTTCCAACGAACTCGACCCCTCCGAAGGCTCCGCGGATAAAACGCTTGCTAATCAGCGCCGGGTTCTGGTCGCTATCGTTACTCCGAGGAGTATCACCAGGCCTCCCGCCACCGTAAAGAGGCTGGGAACTTCTCCAAGGAGCGCTATTCCGCCGACAACGCTCACCAGGGGCACGAGGTAGAGCTGGACGCTCAGCTTCGGTATTGAGTGGCTCCCGAGCAGGGTATAGAAGATGAGGTTCGCGACCACGGTGCTGAGGAGCGAGAGGTAGAGAACCGACGCCCAGCCCGACAGGCTGAGGGAGGCGGTCTCGGTCACGAGTTCTCCAGACGCGAGGGGGAGCAGGAGGGCGGTCCCTGCGAAGCAGCCCCAGAATGCCACAGGGATCGGCCCATACTTGCCCACGAGCGGCTTGGCCGCAACGCTGTTCACAGCATAGGAGAACGCCGAGAGGGCCACGCCAAGAGGTCCAAGGAGGGAAACGAAACCCAGGTTCAGATCGGGCGTCGATATGATGGTCGCACCAATCCCGCCGAGCACCAGGGCGGCAACAAGCTTCCGGCCCACCTTCTCGTGGAGGACCACGAACGAAAGGAGCGTGGCGAAGATCGGGCCAAGGGAGATCAAGAGGCCTGCGAGCGAAGCTGTAACGGTCTTCTCCGCATAGTTGAGCGACAGGTGATAGACGACCACGGTGAACGCCCCGACAACGAGGAGCCTCGGGAGGTCACGCCATTCGAACCTGGTCTTCGGCTTGACAATGAACGGGTAAAGGACAAGGTATGCGCCGCTCACAATGAACCACCTGAGCAGAGTCAGCCCGACGAAGCTGAGCTGGAAGTCTGCCTCCCTGATAGCGACAAACGCAATACCCCAGATAGCGCTAAGAGCTATGAGGAGACCGAATCCTCTCAGTTCACGCAAGGGCGGCCCGTTGCCAATCCCCTTCTTTAATCCAGCGACGCGTCGACCGGGTTGGGGCTTAAATCGCCGGCCCAGTGCGCTTTTCGTGAGCGCAGCCAGAGAGACTCACTCTCTTTCCGAAGGCGAGAGGGCGCTGTTGGTCCTGCTCAGGACCAAAGGGCTGAGCATCAAGAAGCTAGACGAGCGACGGAAGGGCGAGCTCAGGGACCTCATGGGAAGTCTCCACAACGAGCTGGGGTTATCGCTCACAGATATCGCGTCCCAAATCGGCAACAAGACCAGCGGGTACACCTCGTGGCTTTGCAAGCAGCTTGGAGTGCCGGTCAGGGATTTCGAGACTGCCCGGCTGAAGGGGATTAGGGAGAAGAGGAGAAAGTATCAGCGGCTTCCTTTCATGGGACGGATGCGGACAAGGCGTACATGCTGGGCCTCAGGCACGGGGACCTCTCTGTGTCGCAGCCTTGGAAGGGTGTTATGAGAGTCTCGACGAGCACCACCCATCCCGCTATGGCGGTTCTTTTCTCCAGCTTGTTCGCGAAGCACGGGCACGTCTACCAACTTCCCCGCTTCAAGAAAGATACCGGGAGCTATGAGTGGAACCTTCAGGTGATACTTGACGAAAGTTTCTCCTTTCTCGTTTCCAAC
>JAJTZC010000010.1:0-35341 GCA_032906705.1 Nitrososphaerales archaeon | reverse complement strand
CGATGGACTCCATCAGGGCCGGCTTCGACGACATCATGAAGAACGGGCCGCTCGCGTACGAGTTCACGAGGGGGGTCAAGGTCGTGCTCACCAACTACGTGCCGCACGAAGACGCAGCCCACAGGACGTACGCCCAGCTGATGCCCGCCTCCCGCAGGGCCATCCTGGCTGCCCTGCTTTCAGCCAACCCCACGCTCCTGGAGCCGGTCCTCGGCATAGAAGTCAAGGGCCCGTCCGACCTCATCGGCGCCATCACGGGAGTCATTCAGGGCAAGAGGGGCAAGCTCGTCAAGATAGACCAGAGGGAGGTCATGACGGTGGTCGAGGGAGAGATACCGGCATCCGAGACATTCGACCTCAGCGAAAAGATGAGGGGCGCGACCGCTGGCAAGGCCGTCTGGAACACCCACTTCAAGCTCTGGCAGGCAGTCCCACAGAACATGCTGATGCCCCTGGTCACGGAGATCAGGAAGCGCAAGGGACTCCCGCCCGACCCCCCAGTGGCGTCAGAGTTCATCGACAAAGAGTAGGGCGCCAGTCCATTGTTGCACATTCTTACGACGTAATACTTTTTAGCGACGTAAAACCTGGAAGACCGTATTGGGAAAGCTCGTGCGCGTGTCGTCGAAGGGACAGGTAGTGATTCCTGCAGGGCTGAGAAGGAAGCTGAGCATCTCCAAGGTGGTGCTCATTAGCGAGAAGGACGGGAAGATAATGTTGGAGCCCTCTAGGTCCATGGAGGAGGCCTTCGGGACGGGCGGAACGAAGATGCTGGAGGCGGCGAGGGAAATATCCGGGGACAGACGCAGAGAAGTTGAGTCTGGGCGCCCGTAGCTACACGTTTGACGCAGGGGTCGTTTCGCTGTATTACGCCAGATGCTTCCCAGTAGCCTTCACTGCGAAGGCGCAACCCATGTCGCCCTTCCTGCAGCATTTGGTCTCAGTGAGCCTGACCTTCTCCTTCACCGCGTAGGAGAGAGCCGCCCCGATCAGAGTTGTCTTGAACCCGCAGGGGAGGCTGGCTAGGCCGTGCTTCGACCCTTCGCAATCGTAGCACCGCCTGAACTCTAGGACGCGCCCCATATCTTTCACCCGTATCTCACCCAGGCCATCATTCTCCCAGATCCTTGAGACCTCTGCCTCCGCCTCCTGCAGCGTGCCTGGCGAGAGCGACCTGCCTAACTCTCGCCCGAGCCTCCCGGCGAGCTCGTTCATCGCCCGACCGCTGGGTGCGGGCCAATTGAAGTCGCGGGCGGCGCTGAGGGCGAACTTGAGCGCGTCTGCTAGCTCTGTGGCCGATTTCGAAGACCTTTGGAAAGTCGAAGCGAGGCTGCCGTGATAAGGCGGCTCCCTAACCGCTTAGGGCGGGCCCAGACGACGGTACGATTCTCAACTTTGAGATTCACCCCCCTCCCTTATTTGTTAGGGATAGCCCTCAAGAGGGGAGAGAGTTGCTCCGGCAAATCTCGCTGCAGGTCGACAAGGGGAACGAGCTCCATCGAATCGCCGAGGAATCCGGGGCGAGGGTTTCCGTCGCCGATTGCAGGGATTTCAATAGCAAGGGGATGACCATGCTCATCGAGCTCGAAGGAGAGCCCGAGCGGGTCGGGTCGGCCCTGAAGCTGCTCCGCAACATGAGGGAGATGAGAAACGTCTACGAGACCGAGGTCAGCGCCAAGAAGACGCTCTGTCTCGCAGTCCTCGACAGGCCCCTCCTGTGCAAGGCCTCCCTCGAGACAGGCGTTATCTGCCTCGAGTGCCCCTACAACTCGGCAGGGCACCCCTTCACCTGGCAGGTACTGGTGAGAAAGTCTGACGACCTGAGGGGACTCATTTCTAACCTTGAGGAGAAGGGGATGAGCGTCGCTGTGAACGGAGTCTCCCATGTCAGCCGCGAGGAGATGCTGACCGGGAGGCAGAAGGAGATACTCGCGACCGCCATGGCCTCGGGCTACTTCGACTTCCCCAGGCGGACCGGACTCTCGGAGCTGAGCAAGATGGTGGGCGTCAAGCCATCCACCCTCAGCGAGATACTGAGGAGCGCCGAAAGGAAGATCATGGAGGGCGCAGTCAAGGACATGAAGGGCGTCCCCTCCCCCTGGAACGGGAGATCTCGACGCCAACGTTATTCTTGCGTGCCATTAGGCTTTGAAGAGAGAATCCTCCGAGCAGAGAGCGCTTCCGAGAAATAGGCGGCAAAGGCAATCATGAACCCGACAGACATCACCATTGAGTACACGTCGTTCCCGCCCGAAAACGCGAAGGTTCTTCCCGCCTGACCGGCGACCGCGACCGCTAGGAAGGCCACAAAGGATGTCAATACAACTCTAACGCGGCGTGTAAGCACCGAGACTGTCAGTACCCCGAGCCCCAGGGCCACGCTCAATATCCCAAGAGAGTAGTGCAACGAGAACACGCGGTCCGACGACGAGTACGGCGGAGCGCTGTACAGGTTGACCAACATCCCAAGAACGTACTGGGCCGCGAGCAGGAAGAGCGTCGCTGCGATCAGGATGCGAAGCCAGGTCAGAGTATTCGGCCATGGGAACGTTCTTGCGTGAGCGCGGTCGTCCTTGCATCCGTTTGTTATGTTAGTTCGCGGAATCCGATGTGCACCATACAGGTGGACTGACGATTTCTAGCTTGGGAATGCCCGCCTTCAGCTCTTTCCCGGGCTTCTGTGACCCCATGGCCGACCCGTCTCCGAATTGCTACTCAGCGATCCCTTCTTCGCGCTCGCGAAGGGGATACGCGAAGAGTAGGACCCCCAACAGCCCAAGCATGATGTAATACGGATAGTTGAAGAGAAAAGTCGTGCTCATCAGCAGAATCAGACCGACCCCCTCCTGAATCAGCGACTTGTTCGGCGAGGAGCGCCCCTTCAAGACCAGGAGGAGCGCTGCCGTCAGGAGGACCCACCAGAGGGCGGCGAGAAGCTGGACGAGGTCGTGCGAAAGCGCAAAGTCCGTGCTCATGGCTATCACGAGCGTGAAGATCTGGGTCATCAGGTAGCTCTCAAAGAGCCCGAAGGCTATCGGGGCGACGACTATTGTGGGCAAGACTGCGGCCTTCGCGAACCTCCGAACTCCGAGGCTGTACCCTGGGCTCGGGGCAACCATGGCGTAGGCGAAGGCGCCCACTGTCGCAGCCATCACTGAGAAGATTCCCGCCTGATAGGCTTGTATCCCTCCCGGGAGGGCGACCACCCCAATCGCTCCGGCGAGAAGGTAGAGCCTGTAATAGAACGGGAACGTGAAGGACAGCAAAAGCAGCGCGAGGAAGACACCGAGGGTGAGCCGTTGCCTTGTTGGCAGGCCGCGGCTACTTGAGGCGCGCAGGAAGACCATCACCAAGACCAGAGTTGCCGCCACGAGAACCAGCAGAGTGCTGACGGCCCACCCGAGCTCCTCCGAGAGCGGGAAGTAGAGCAGGGCAGAGCAAGCGACGGCGCCGATCAGAAGCGAACCGGTCACCCTTGCGGTGCCCCGGGCCTCGCGAAGGAGAAGCAGGACCGCGATTCCCAGAGCGGCGAATAGCACAAGCTGCTCGAGAGAAAGCGAGATCCTGCCGAGCACCGCGAGCGGACCCGCGTCGAAGCTCATGTGAGAGAGGACCTCAGGCCCGGCGCGGAAGAGGAGCCTGTTGATGAAGAGGTCGACGAGCGAGGTGAGCATCACGACGACGCTGAGGAGTAACAGGGCAGTCTTCAGTGAGGACGTCCAGCTCTCGGCGGCGCTCGCTCGTTGCATTGCATCACCCTCGCTCCCCGCTCGATTTTACCGAGAGCCCTAACTGGTTAGGCGAGGGAAGGCCGGAGAGAAAGATGACCTGAAGCTGGGCAGATAGGGGCATCACAATGACCTGCGGCCTAAAGACTTAGGGAGAACCATTAACCATCTTCCCCTCCCTAGCCCGATTATGGTTTCAGTCGGGAAACGCCGAAGCCTGACGGTGACGATTCCCCTCGTTCTTGTCCTGACCCTCCTGTCTTCGATGGCATACGTGCAGGGGGTCCCGGTGGCCGCCCAATTGTCGGCCAACGTCCTCGCGCCCAAAGTCAGCGGAACTGTGAACGTCAACTCGCCCGGAGGCGAGGCGTTCTGGAGCCAGGTCACAGGCGTCCAGATTCCTCTGACATACACGAACGACTACGGCGGAAACACAAAGTCAGTGCTCGTCAAGATGGCCACCAACGGAACACACATGCTCGTGCTCGCGACCTGGTCGGACCCAACCGAGAGCAGGACTAAGAACAACGTGATCGAGGAAGAGGCCAATCCGGGTCTCTTCTACGCAAATTCGAGCTTCTTCTACGAGGACCGCATAGTATTCTGGTGGTCCCTCGACCAGAACCCTGGGCCCCCTCCCTGCATGACAAAGTCTGCTGAGGGCCACGGCGAGGGCGAATCGATAGCGGGCACCGGCAACCTCTGGCACTGGAAGGCCGCGAGGACGGACAGCCTCGGAGCGTCATTCGGCAAGCTGAAGTACGGCTCAGGCCCGAACTTCGGGCAGGCCCTGATACCTCCTCACTCCTACGCGGACAACGAGTACATCAACAGCACGGGGCACAACCAGCTGGGGTACGACCAGTACCCGACGGCTAGCTCCCCGGGCAACTTCACCATCGGCGTGGGCGAGAACAACGTTCCTTACAACACGTTTGTTGTCTCCGCCCACGGCGTCTACGACCGAGCCTCTCACACCTGGACGTGGGCCGCAGCGAGGGCGCTGGCGACCACCCCGGTTCTTCACACCGTCCAGTTCGCCCAGGACAAGGTCTACTACTTCGCCATCGGGACGTGGGACGGCGGCCCCATACCAATCCCGTCAGGCGTCGCTCACCCTGCAGGCTGGAGCATGTACGGCGAGAACGAGGAGACGAAGAGCATCTCATCCTGGTACACAATGGCACTGGCAGGTCCTCAGACGACAACCTCCGTCGCTACCTCCTCGGCGGCGACCAGCCCGAACTCGGGTGCCCCAGTCGTAAGCTTCGAGTCCGCAGCCCTAATCAGCTTCGGGCTCCTTGTCGTCGGTTTCGTGGCTGGAATCATCCTGACAGCGAGGATCACGAGGCCGAAGCAGTAGCCCGGGCCGGTCCCTATGAGCTCAGACGAGAGTGACGCGGGGGGCGAAGGCCGGGGCAAGGGAAGGAGGAACTTCCTCAAAGCCGCCGTCGTCGTCGGTGTCTTCGCTGCCCTCGGCGCAGTGTCGAGTGTCTTCAGGCTCCTGGAATACGTCCCACCGCCCTCGGTCGGCGCGACCACTCAGCAGCTCGCATGGCCGAGGGTCAGGGTGGTCAACGTGAAGTCGCTTGGGGTTGAGAGGCCGCTGCGCTTCAACTATCCGCTCGTCGACACGGCAAACATCATGGTGAAGCTCGGCGTCAATGCTGAGAACGGAGTCGGACCGGGCGGGGACATAGTCGCCTACAGCGCTGTCTGCCAGCATCTAGGATGCTTCTACTCGTTCGTAGCGCCGGGCTCCTCGCCCCCCTGCAGCTCAAAAGAGGTCCAGGTCCCCGAGGGGTACTGCTGCTGCCACGGCGGCGAGTACGACTTTGCGAACGGAGCCAGGGTCATCGCCGGTCCCCCACCCCGGCCTGTCCCCCTCGTCAGGCTGGAATACGACCAGGCTAGCGGGGACATCTACGCGGTTGGGATGGGTCCGCCCACGATCTTCGGCCGCGGTCCCCCGGGCACCACGGACCCAGACCTCGTCCTCAAGCATGACCTCGAGGGCGGCGAGCTGGTGACCGAGAAGACGGTGATCTCGCTGGTGCCGAGCGGAGGCTAGCGCGATGGGAACTTGGACGAAGTTGGTTGGCTGGCTCGACTCACGCCTTGGCCTCAGCGCCGCAGTCCTGAGGCCAGTGCCCGACTACAGCCTGAACCCGCTTTACTGGCTGGGGGCGCTGATGATGATTGCCTTCGGGGTGCAGGTCTTCACTGGGCTGTTGATGCTCGTCTTCTACGTACCCACGGTCGAGCAGGCCTACTCCTCCTCCCTCTACATCATGAAGTACCTGCCACTAGGGCAGCTCATCCAGACGGTCCACCTCTACACGGCCTACGCTATGATTCTGCTCGCCTTCCTTCACATGATGCGAGGCTACTTCTCAAGCGTGCACAAGAAGCCGAGGGAAGTGATGTGGGTCCTGGGTGTGCTGATGGGCCTGCTCGTCCTCGGGCTGGGCCTCACGGGGTACCTCCTCCCCTGGACCGTGGTTTCCAAGTCAGCGACCGACGTTTCCATCGGGATGCTGAGCTTCCTCCCCGCAGAGATAGGCTCCGTCCTCACCTTCCTCATCGCGGGCCCGGGCGGCAGCGCAGGAGAGCTCACGAGGTTCTTCGACCTCCACATCGTCGTCCTTCCAGCCATGCTTCTGGTGCTGCTCGTTGTGAAGATGTACATGTTCGAGGTACACGGCGCAGCGAAGCCTCCGGGCGGGGAGGAGACGGGTGGCGGAGAGGTGCCCTGGTTCCCCGGCGTACTCCTGTATTTCGCAATGATGGGTGGCGTCTTCATCGCAATCATACTCGCTGTCTCCGCCCTATTCCCGATGTCGCTTCCAGCGGAGTTCACGCCCCTGGCGGCCTCCAGCTACGTGCCCCAGCCAGAGTGGTACTTCCTCTGGATTTACCAGGTCCTGAAGTTCTCACTCTTCGAGGGCTCCGGGATCTACTACGCTCTGGGCGGAGTCACGGCAATACTCTTGCTCCTCATCCTGCTGCCCTTCTTCGACAGGGGCGAGCAGCGGGACCCCGCTCACCGGCCACTCTACGTCACAGTGGGCCTTGTCGGATCAGCTGAACTGGTCATGTTGACGGTCTGGGGATACTTTACGCCAGGCCAGGTGATTCCGGACTTGACAGGTGTCGTCCTGCTGGGTGACGTTGCGCTCGGCGTCCTGATAATCTCCTACCTCCTCTACAGGGTTAGGAGGCTGCTGACGAGGATTGCCGTTTCCTCGAGCGTGCCCGCCACAGCAATCGCACTTCCGTTCAGATACAAGGCCATTACCGGCGTCTTCGTCCTTTTTCTGGGCGTGGGTTCTGTCGCGCTGGCCTCCACAATCAGGTTGCTGGGCGACCCGAGAAGTCCAGTCCTGTTCGCGGCGAGCGGGCTGGTCCTGCTTGCCGCCTTCTACTTCATGGCCCGAATCGTGAAGAGGCTGACGGCCGCGTACCCAGGGAGGGGTTCAAGGTGAGCGGAATTCACGAACTGCCGAGGCACTTGGTTGCGTTCTCCCTGGTCTACCTCGCCGCAGTCCTAGCGGCCTACCTCTGGTTCGTCGACCTGTTCACAATGCAGGGAACCTTCGGGGCGATTCTCGGGGCCGAGCTCGTGCTGTTCGCGATGCTCGCGCACATCTACTTGAAACCGACATTCGCGCAGGCGAGCAAGCCGTGGCTGCTCGCAGGCTGCGTCTTCTTGGTCGTCCTGCTCGTCATCGCGCTGTAGAGAAGGGCGAGCCCTCTCGGCCCTTCGGCATGGGTTTCCTAACCCGTTAGGGTATGCAGTAATACGAGCCGTGGTGGCTAGCCGCTGCCATGAGCACGACCCGCCACATGCAAACTCAGCCAGAAGACACCGAGATCAGGGTCAACTCGAGGGCCCACTCGCGCCTCACGAGGGCTAGGCGGACGGGCGAGACCCTCTCGGACGTGATTCTCCGCCTCTCGGACTCCACACTGGAAGGCCTGCAGCGTAGGGGCGAACAGGAGATCGTCACTTCGGACGGCCGGAAGCTGATGATCAGCATCGACCAAGAAAAGTGCCTCGGTGCGATGAGTTGCGTCACGATGGCCCCATTAATCTTCGCCTACGACGACACCACCAGGGGCCTATGGCGCAAGCAGCATGAGCCTCTCGGGATGCACGAAGTCGAGGAAGGCGAGGTCGGCAGCGAGGCGCTTGCGTTGGCTGCGGAGTCCTGCCCCTACCAGGCCATCAGAATCAGGGACGCCAGCACGGGCGAAGAAATCTTTCCCTGACCGACTCCGATTTCTCTGGACATTCGAAGACCTACAGGGCTGGGGGTATTTAGCCACTCACGCCGTCCTCGATTTCGTTCAGGAATGGTCGAGAGTGCGGCGGGTTGGCTCAAGAGGATTCTTCTGCCCCGGTTCGGCGAACTGAAAGGAGAGGTGAAAGCCGTCAAAGCCCGGATCGGTGGCTCGGATGGCAAGATGTTGGCAGAGTTCGGCGCCGTTCACCCGGGAATAATGAGACTCGACGATAATATCGAAGTCGGGGAGCCAAGGCCGGATGGAAGTATGGGAACCTTGGGCCAGCAACTCGACTGGAAGATGGACGACCTTGACAAGCTACTCGACGTGGTGCAGGGGCTGGCAACCTTGGAAGAAAAGGCTCCCGAGCTGCAGGGGAAGAATTAGCAATCCGGGAAGTCCATTCAGCTTTTCTTCTTCTTTGCAATTGAGGCCAGCCTGTCAGCCAGCTCTTTGATCTTGTCGAAGTACGGCTCCGCCTCCTTGAGGTCTGACCTTGTTGTCTCCTCGAGGTACGAGACGAACCCGCTGACTTCGCCGATCATCTCCTCAAGCGACCTGGGTCTCCTGAATGACGGCCCGAAGGTCCACTCGACATCGCTCTGCGCCTTCTCCGTCAGCTCGTACCTTCCGTCGTCCCTCTTCTTCAGAGTCCCCTCGCCCGTCAACCCCTCGAGCACTGGATAGATCGAACCTGGCGATGGCCTCCACCAGCCCTGGGTCATCTTCTCAATCTCGTCCATCAGCTCCGCCCCGTTCTTGGGCGAGCCAGCCAGCATACGGACTATCAGCATCCGAAGACCGCGCTTCTTGTGCATCATCCACCTGAAAGGCCACATCGGGAATCTCCTACGGACGCCTTGGGTGGATACGGATTTAAGCGAATCGCTTTTCCGATATCGCTTTTCCGATATACGTAAATAGCTACGCCTCGAATGGGATGTCACGGAGGGAAAACAGATGGAAAACATCGCAAGGTTCGCGCACAGAAGGAGGCGAGGCTTCCTCGGATGGGTCTTCGGGGGCCTGATCTTCCTCATAGTCATCGGCGCAATAGTTGGTCCGATCCTGTTCGGCTACGGTTACGGGATGATGGGCCCGTACAGCTACTACTACCCGCACCTGTTCTTCGGCTGGTTCTTCTTCCCGTTCGGCTTCTTCGTCATCTTCGCGCTCTTCTTCGCCTTCCGCTGGCTCGTGTTCCCTTGGAGGGGCAGGTACTACTACGGAAGATGGCACCAGCACGACGGGGCGGAGGAGATACTGAGGGAGAGGTATGCAAAGGGGGAGATCACGAAGGACCAATTCGACCAGATGACGCGCGACCTAGAGCAAAAAAGATAACCAGGGAAGAAGGGAGCTGAAAGAGCGATGACCGACTCGATTGTTGTCAAGGACCTCTTCGAGGTGTATCCGGACGGCACAAAGGCGGTCAACGGCATCTCGTTCAACGTCGAGGAGGGCCAGTTCTTCGGCTTCCTCGGCCCCAACGGCGCTGGCAAGAGCACCACCATCAAGGTGCTTACCACGCTACTCAAGAAGACATCAGGCTCGGTCAACGTTGCAGGACTGGACCTGGACAAGCACTCGTCGGAGATAAGGAAGATGATCGGTGTCCAGAGTCAGGAGACTGTGGTCGACCACGACCTGACTGGAAGGGAGAACCTTGTCCTCGCAGGGAATTTGCAGGGGATGAAAGGGGAAGGCCTGAAGGGGAAGGTGGATTCTCTCCTCGACCTCATGCAGCTGAAAGAGGTAGCAGACAAGCGGGCGGGGAGGTACTCTGGCGGGATGAAAAAGAGACTCGACTTGGCATCCACACTCGTTCATGAACCCAAGCTGTTGTTCCTAGACGAGCCAACGACCGGGCTCGACCCGCAGTCGCGCGCCGGGATATGGGAGTACCTCGAGAAACTCAACCGGGACGAGCATATCACGATATTCCTCACTACGCAGTACATGGATGAGGCGGACAGGCTGTGCAAGAACATGGCCATCGTGGACTCGGGAAAGATAGTTGCAAGCGGGTCACCGGTGGATCTCAAGCGCCAGGTCGGGGCAGACACAATCACCGTGCAGGTCGCACCCGACATGAAGGAGAAGGCGAAGGACATACTAAAGGGAATTAGGAGCATCAGGGAGGTGATAGACTCCGACGGAGGCATGACAGCCTACGCGCAGGAGGCAGGCTCAATCATAGCCGACATAGTGAGGGCTTTCGACGAGAAGAACGTCGTGCTGAAGTCGATTAATTTCGCCCAGCCAACCTTGGATGACGTCTTCCTCGAGCATACCGGCAAGAGAATCAGGCCTGAGGAGCTTCTCAAGCAGAGTACCGGAGGATGGAGAATGAGGAGATAGATATGCCAATACTCTTCGACGTCAGTTACCTCTTCGTCAGGTCGCTGAAGAAGTTAATCAGGAACCCCATACTTCTCTTCTTCTCGCTGCTCCAGCCCGTCATATTCCTTCTGCTCTTCACCCAGCTCTTCTCGAAGTTCTCGCAACTCCCAGGTTTTCCAGCAAGCAGCTACCTGCAGTTCGCCATCGCCGGCATCCTTCTGCAGAACGCCTTCAGCAGCGCCCTGCAGTCTGGCACTTCGATGGTCGACGACCTGACAACTGGCAACCTGCAGAAGATGCTCGTCACCCCGGTGAGCAGGTCGGCAATCCTGCTGGGGAGGATTACGACGGACATGTTCAGAGTTGTCGTACAGTCTGTCATCATACTCGTCCTTGCCTTGCTTCTGGGGGCGACCGTGGCCACTGGCCTTCCCGGCGTCGTCCTGATGATTGCGACAATCGCATTCTTCGGCCTCGCATGGTCAGGCATCTCGCTAGCCATCGGCCTGAGGACCAAGAGCGCCGAGACGGTCTTCGGCATCGGCGGCTTCCTCACGTTCCCGTTGCTCTTCATCAGCACCGCTTTGACGCCGTTGTCCTTCATGCCTACCTGGATGCAGACCGTTTCGAAGTTCAACCCCATCAGTTACACTGTTGACGCTGTCAGAGTGCTTATGCTCACGGGATACACATGGAATACGATACTCTCTGCCTACGCCGTTGTGGGCGCAATCGGCATAGTCACGATCGGCTTAACGCTGTACCAGTTCAGGAAGGTCATAAGCTGACCTTCACCTACTCGCCGTAGAGTGCCTGGACAGGGTAATCAGAATGGAACAGTCAATAGAAGCCATCGGTCTGACGAAGACTTATGGATCCTTCTCGGCCCTCTCCGACCTCAATCTGAAGATCGAAGGGGCGAAGATAGTCGGCTTCCTCGGTCCAAACGGCGCCGGGAAGACGACCACACTGAAGCTTCTGACCGACCTCATCCGGCCCTCCTCGGGAAAGGCCCTCATCAACGGGCATGACGTGCACACTCACAAGAAGGAAGCCCTCGCCTCGGTCGGCACTCTGGTCGAGACTCCTGAAATCTATCCGTCCCTGACTCCGAGGGAAGCGCTCAGCATGGTCGCGGAGATTCGCGGCGTCCCGCACGACGAACGCGCCAAGAGGGTTGAGGACTCCCTGGCCGATGTCAGAATGAACGAATGGACAGACAAGAGGGTCGGGAAATTCTCGAAGGGAATGAAGCAGCGCGTTGACATAGCATCAGCCCTGCTCAGCGACCCGAGAATCCTCCTGCTTGATGAGCCCACAACGGGCCTCGACCCGCGCGGGATGATCGAGGTCAGGGAGATCGTGAGATCGCTGAAATCAAAGGACAGGCTCATCTTCATGAGCTCCCATCTGCTCAGTGAAGTCTCGGACCTCTGCGACGAGATTGCAATCATCGATCATGGGAAGCTTCTGGCATACGACACTCTGCAGAATGTCAATGCAAAGTTCTCGGGAGGCGAGAATGCGGTCGAAGTCGGCCTAGGCAGGCCGATCGATGAGAGCAAACTCGCCAACGTCATATCAAGTGTGCCAGGACTCTTGTCTGCTGAGCGGGTCGATTCAAGGGCGCTGAAGATCAGGTTTGCGGGTGGTCCCAACGTCCATGAGAGGATCTTAGCCGACCTGGTCAGGATGAACATAGGGGTGGTAAGCTTCAGGCCCGCCGCCACCCAGTTGGAGGACGTCTACCTGAGCCTCATCAAGGAGACCCTGTGAAGCGCAGATGGTCTCCCCCTCTCCTCCGGCCAACACCGTTCCTGGAAGCGCCAGACAACTGGCCATCATCACGAAGTATACTTTCCTCGACTACTTCAGGTCAAGGCGTTTCTTCATCCTCCTACTAATCGCCCTCCTCATTAGCGGACTTCTGACGGCGCTGGTGGGGTACTACAGGCCGGAGAACTTCATCTCCACGGTCCTCGGATTCTACGGAGGCTGGTGGGGCATGTCGGCGACCTTCGTCGTTATCCTTTCTGGGATCTTCTTCGGAGGTGACGCAATTTCGGGCGAGTTCCAGAACCGGACGGGCTACTATTCCCTCCCGAATCCGATCAGAAGGTCGTCGGTCTATGTCGGCAAGTGGCTGGCCGCGTTTATCGCGTCTACCATCATCCTGATAATCTTCGCTACTATCACTATTGCCAACGAAACATTCTACTTCGGCCCGAGCGTCCCCTACCAGTTCGTTGAGTCCGTGGGCTTCGCCTGGTTTTACCTGATAGCGGTCCTGGGGTTCACCTTCTTCTTCAGCTCCTTGTTCAAGAGCACGTCCTACTCAATCCTCGTCACCGCGATTCTCTTCTTGTTCGTCTTCACACTGGTTCAGACCCTTGTGGCTGGGCTCGTCAAGATCGAGCCGTGGTTCATTCTGACCTACGGCTCCGAAATAATCGGGAACGTTCTCCAGGTCCCATACCCGCCGCATGTTTCTACGACCGTCTTCGGCCCGCCCGGCACCCGTGGGCTGACGTCGTACAACGTCACAATCCCCGCTGGCCTGGCCATCATCGCCGGCTATTTCATCGTCACCGCAGTGTTGGGACTCCTCCTCTTCGAAAGGAAGGAGTTCAACTAGGGACTCGACCCACGATTCCCATTCACGTGGGCACCAGCCAAGAAGGGGTTAACACCGCGCCCTCAGCCCGTCGCGAATCCACGTTCGGAAAACGAGATTTCCTACGCGGGCCATCCCACTGCTCTGTTTATCAGCCCCAACGGGGAACCTGCCCTTCCGGGGTGATTCAGTATGATAGCAATCTTTGATGTCGAAGGCGTCCTTGTCGACGGGGAGTTCCTGCCCGAGCTGGCCAGGCTGGTCGGCAAAGAGGAAGAAGTCAGGGACATCACAATGAAGGGCATAAGGGGCGAGATAAGCTGGGAGCACGGGCTCGCGAGGAGGATTGACCTGGTCAAGGGGGTGACCCACCAGCAGTGCATGCGTGTCGCAAACGCGCTCCCCATGATGAAGGGGGCTATCGAGATGGCTGAGAACCTCAAGAGGATGGGATGCCTGATGGTCGGCGTCAGCGGCGGGTTCTCCCTCCTGACCAACAGGGTGAAGAGCGAACTTGGCCTGGACCACGTGTTCTCCAACGAGCTTGTCTTCCATGACGGCAAGCTGGTAGGCTACGGGTTGCTGGTCAATGTCAACAAAGGCCAGATAATCAAGACGGCATTCGGCGACATGTTCAGGGGGATGAGGAAGATGGCAGTCGTTGACGGAGCGAACGACATTGACCTCTTCGACTTCGTTGACCTCAAGGTTGCGTTCAATGCCCAGGAGGTCGTTAGGAAGCGCGCGGACAAGCAGGTCAACGTCAGAGACCTCCGCGGAATCGTGGACTTTGCAAAGGAGCAGCTCGCGAAGGAACGCGTGTCCGCGTCACCCAAGGCTTAAGGCTGAACCACTTTCTGAAGCATCAATGTCAACCGGGCAAGGGCTGCTCACAGGGCGAGGGCGCAAGCTCGTCGCCAACACCTTTGTCGTCCTCCTGTTGCTTGCTGGTCTAGTCATCGGCGCGTGGGCCCTGTACCAGACTATGAACGCGGTCGTCGCCCTTGGAAGGAACTATGTCAACCTGCCCTTCTACCCCCTTCCCATCGATGTTTGGTCCTACCATGACGCAGCTTACTCCCTCATCTGGCTTGCGTACATTGGCTTCGTCCTACGGAAGGTGACACCGTGGAGGAGCGGGAGCCTCACCACCGGTAGAGTAATCGTATCCCTAGCGGGATTCGCCTCCGTCACAGCCGGGCTGTGGCTGAGACAGGACGTGATGAACGCCGTTCTGGTGATGGGCAGGCAGTTCATCGATCTTCCATTCTTTGCTGCCAGGCTAGACCTCCTCAACGCGGCAAACACAGGAGAGCTGCTCGTCCTGGTGGGCTTCGTCTTTTTCCTGTCGGCAGCGGACCTGCCCTAACGTGTCGAAGCTGCGAACTGATTCGTGACTCGGTTTGTTTATTCAAGTGTGAACTGATATTGACTTGGCGTAATATTGGCACATCCAAGCGGGTGATACGGTGACGCGATATGGACAAGAAATCCGAGGTTTCGATGAGCGAGTACAGGAAGCTCGCATTGAGGTACAAGACGCTAGAGGCGCAGCTTCGCCAGACAGTCCCCAAGAAGGAGCACCACGACGCGGTGACCAAGCTCGAGAAACAGGTAGACGGCCTGGAGAAGGAGCTTGACAGGACGAAAGCAGACCTTCAGAAGTTCAACTCGTTCGGGAAGCAGCTGGGAGCAATCTCAGACACAATCACGACACAGGGCAAATCCACCGGTGCCCTAAACAGGGCCATTGAGAGCCTCTCGTTCAAGATGTCGCAAGGGGCAGTTCCTGCTTCAGTCCACAGTCAGACCCTAGGCAGGGTGAGGGAGCTCGAAGAGCAGTGCAGGGCGATGGTCAGCAAGGCTGAGTATGAGTCGCTCGGCCGGCGTTATGAGGACGTCAGGCGCCAGGCAGACTCTATGGTGTCCGCAGGGGAGTACGGGATGCTCAAGCAGAGGAGCGAGGAGCTCTCCCGCCAGCTGAATCTCATGGTTCCAGGTTCAGAGTACGCAACTCTGAAGCAGAAATGTGAGGACCTGGAGAGCACGTTCGCATCCATGGTGCCGAGGGCACAGCTCGAATCCAGCGAGGCAAGGGCGAAAGAGCTCGAGGCCAGGCTGGCGGAGCACGTGCCACAGGCAGTCTACGACGAGCTGGTCTCCAAGGTGGTGTCACTCGCGGAGGAAGTCACGGGCGGATCCCGGAACGCAGAGTCGGAATCAACAGCCCAGTCAGAGACGACTGAAGAGACTTCAGCTATCGAGACTGGCATCGAACCCTTCGGCGACATCAACGAGCCGACTTCGACCGAATTCTCAGAGCCGGAACCTCAGTTTGAAGCGACGGCGGAATCCGAGTCAGCTGAACCATCATCCGAGATCACCGAGGTCCAGGCCCAGCTGGCCGAGATAAGCGCCACTCAGAATGAGGCGACCGAGGAAACGCCCGGCACTGATACTCCAGCGCAGGTGCCCTCACCGCTCTTCCCAACCCAGCAGCAAGCGGCTTCGTCCACACCTGAAACCGTCTGAATCTTCAGAGATTCTTCGCCCTATCTCGACAGCGATCTCAGCAAGCGCCACCCGCTCTCTATCCACGACTCGCGGTCAAGCTCCGGCACCTGCAAGAATCGCATGTTTGTCGCTCAATCCTTCAAAATTACCCCCACCCTCGACCTCATCGCGCACTCCAAACGTCCATCGCAGGGGCTGTCCCGGGGGTGCTTCGCGCCCCTACCCTTATTTCGGCCATCGCAAGCGGCTCTCAAACCGGCGATTTCCCTTGGAGATAACAAGCTACGACCTGAAATTTGACGTCGACTTCGCGAAAGCGAGAATGAACGGCGTGGCAATCCTGCACCTGAAGGGATACCAGGACCCGCTGCTGCTGGACGCGGTTGGCCTAGACATCCAGGCCGTCAGGGTCAACGGCGAGCCATGGCGGTCCAGGTACGACAAGAAGAAGGGGAAGCTCAAGATTCCGAGGATTCCCAGGAAGGAATCTGAGGTTGAGATCCACTACTCGAAACAGGTGGCTGAGGAGACCATATTCGGCCTATACAAGTCAAAGTACGACGGCGACTACATGCTCGTGACGGACCTAGAACCGGCGGAGGCCAGGACCGTCTTCCCCTGCAAGGACGAGCCTGCATGCAAGGCCGTGTTCAACTTGTCTGTGACGACCGAGACGGGCCTGAAGGTGATCTCCAACTCGACCGCTGTCTCCGTCCAGCCCACCGCGGATGGGAGGGTCAAGCACGTCTTCGACCCCTCCCCGAGGATGTCGACCTACCTCTTCTTCATGGGCATAGGCAGGTTCGAGGAATCGAAGGTCAAAGCTGGGAAGACCGAGGTGATCTCTGCCTCCAGGCCGGGGACTTCGCAGAACGCCCGCTTCATCCTCGACGTGTCCGCGCACGTACTCCAGGACTATGAAAGGTACTTCGGCATTCCGTACCCGCTCAAGAAGCTCCACCTCGTCGGCCTGCCAGAGTACCACACCGGGGCGATGGAGAATTGGGGGGCGATAGCCGCCAGGGAGTCCTACGTCATACTCGAGAAGGGCGCCAGCCTGTACGACTTCCGGCACGCCGCCTACATACAGACGCACGAGATCGCGCACATGTGGTTCGGCGACCTCGTGACCATGAAGTGGTGGGATGACCTCTGGCTCAACGAGAGTTTCGCAGCCTTCCTGGAGCACAGGATGCTCGACAGGTTCCACCCCGAGTGGGACATCTGGAAGGACTTCCTGAGGTTCGAGACGTTCCCGTCGATGAACACCGACGCGCTCTCGAGCACCCACCCGATACAGGTGAAGGTCGAGACGGTATCTGAGGTCCAGCAGGTCTTCGACGCGATCAGTTACGGCAAGGGAGCTGCCATACTCAGGATGGTCGAGTCCTACGTGGGGGAGGAGGCCTTCCGGAAGGGAGTCAGCGCCTACCTCCGCAGGTTCAGCTACTCCAACGCGAGAGGCGAAGACCTCTGGAGGTCGATAGCTCGAGCCTCTGGCAGGCCCGTGACCAGGGTGATGGCCCAGTGGATAACGAAACGTGGCTTCCCGGTGGTGAAGGTGCGCGCCGGCCGGGGCAAGATCAAGCTCAGCCAGAGTCGGTTCCAGCTGAGCGGCCGAGCATCGCGGGAGACCTGGCCAATCCCGCTCACAATTCAAGCAGGAGGCAAGTCCACTTCGTTCCTCTTCGACAGCCCGACAGCAACCATCAACGCGCCTTCGGCCGACGGACTGCTCGTGAATCCGCGGAGGACCGGCTTCTATAGCGTGCTGTACGACGACGAGACATACGACGCCCTTGCCCGGCGCTTCTACAACATGCACGCCCACGACAAGGCCGGGCTGATTTCCGACCTCTTTCTTTTCCTCCAGTCGGGGACTGTGAAGCCGGAGACCTACTTCAGGTTCCTGTCACTCTGCGGGCGCTCGAGCGACGCGCTCCTGATCGAGCTCGCAACCGACCACTTGTCGATCCTCAGGTCGATAGCCGACGAGGCACCAATGGTCAGGAGGGCTTACGACGAGTTCTTCGTTCCCGCCGCCGACCGCGTCGGCGTGTCCCCGAGAGAAGGGGAAGACCCGAACATGGGGACTGCCAGGGAGAGCCTCATGGCTTACGTGGTGAGGGTAGACGAGGGCTACGCACGGAGACTGGCGGCGCGATTCTCGGACTTTGCCACTGTGGAGCCCGACCTGAAGGCGGCAGTGGCTACAGCCTACTCGATGGTAAACGGGAGCTCCGCATACGAGCCACTGGTCCGTCTGCTGAAGAACGGAAGCGAGCAGGACCGGGCCAAGGCATACATCGCCCTAACAGCCTCAAGGGACCATTCGGTCGTAGAGCGGACGCTCGAGCTTTCCATTAGCGGAGATGTGAGCCGATCGGACTCGGGGTACACCATCGCGGGTGCGGCCACCAACCCGCTCGCCAGGCGCGTCACTTGGGAATGGATAGCTCGGCGGTATGACGCTATCAAGGCGATCTACGGGGGTGCGCAGCAGTTCTACCTTTACCTCGACCGGGCCCTCCCAAGATGCGGGATCGGAAGCGAGGAGGAGGTGCGCGCGTTCATCTCGGGGCCGCGCTTCGATGAAGGCAAGATAACCTTCCGAAGGACCTTCGAGAGACTCGAGGTCTACTCAAGGCTTCGCCGGACTCTGCTCTCTTCCTAGATTCGCGTTCGCGTGCTTAGCATTAAGACCAGGGCAGGCGCGGCGTCTGGCACATGGCTGAAGACGAGAAGGCGTACCGCCGCAGCGTGCGGAACATGGTGGTCGTGATTGCTGCGATGGTGCTGACCGTCTTCGCGACCATCTTCATACCGCCCCTCGTGAACCCAGTGCACGAACAGTTCAGCCAGACCGGGTACTCGGACTCGGTCTACGGGTTCCGCCTCAACTTGCGGCTGAACGGCACTCAGCTCGCAGCTGGGCAGGGAATCTCGGTGACCGCCTGGCTGAACAACACTTCATCTGGAATAAGCAACATCACTGCGGCGAGCCAGTGGCCGGTGAGCCTTCAAGGCCTGTGGACAAGGATATGCACGAACGGCTGGCCAGTGGGCGTCGGCGTAATGCCGGGATACTTCACTGTAGACAACTACACACGCGGCTCCCTAATCCGTGTGCCGAACCCGCTTCTGGCCTGCCCGATCCTGCGCGACAGGCCCGCTCTCTTCCTGATGCAACCCAGCGGCTCTAGTGCCATCGTGAGGCTGAACGGCGTCCTCTCGGATTGGAATCTGACCACGACCTTTGCCCTCGGAAGTGCGCAGCTCGCTCGGAACCAGAGCGGAGGAGTCTTCACCGCGGTCGCCGCCGACGAATGGGGAGACGTAGCCATCGCGCACTTTCGCATCTCCCAGTGACCTTGACCTTATCTAGCTCCGCGCGGTCGGAACAATTGAATTGAGGCAGGTCGACCCTGCGCTGGTGCACAGGCTCTTCTATCCCGGAGTCCCGGCGATACTCTCCGCCCGGTCCGGAAGAACCGTGGCCGCAATGCCGGTAATCTCCTACGCCCAGCTCTCTGAAAAGCCGCCCCTGTTCGGAGTCTCCTGCGCCAGGCGGAGCTTCACGCTGAAGCTCGCCGCGTCGTCAAAGGCCTTCGCGCTCTCGCTGCTTGATGCGAAGCACATCCGGTCGGTCGAGCTGTTGGCGTCTCGACGGGGCAAACAGGGCTCGGACAAGCTCGCGGGCGCGGGCCTGACGTCCAGGAAAGGTAGGAAGGTCGACGCCCCGGTCATCTCGGAATCGGTTGCCGCCCTGGAATGCTCGGTATACAGCACGGAGACGCTCGGCGACCATGTCCTCCTCGTAGGGAAGGTCGAGGCTGCATACGCCTCGCCAGACTTCCGTGGATACTGGCGCTTCATCCGCTACAGACCGATGCTCTACGCGGGCTGGCGCGATGGCATGAGCAGCTACAAACCCAGCTAGCCGTACGACCGGATCACATCTGAAGAGAACTTCCTGAGGTCTCCGATTATCTCGTCTGCCGAGGGGTGGAGGACGGCGGTGCAGAGGTACTCCAGGCCGGCAGTCGTATAGGCGTCGATGGACCTGCGAATCTCCGCGGGCCCTCCGGAAATGTAGGTCCTCCTCTCGCCCGAGGGCGCGACCGAGTCCTCGCGCTTCTTCCTCACGTCCACAGTCACCCTGATCGAGTGCGTCAACTTCTTTCCCGATTTCGCAATCATCTCGGCCCCTGCCCTGTAGCGAGCGACGTCCACGCCCGTTGGGTGCCATCCATCGCCCAAGCTGATCGCTCTCCGCACTGCGGCGTCACTGTTCCCAGCTACCCAGATGGGTATCCTCAACTGCGCGGGCTTTGGCAGGAAGACGGCATCCTTCACGTGGAAGTACTTTCCCTCGAAGTTCACCTCAGCATCGCTCCAGAGCTTTCTGATCAGATTGATGCTCTCCCGCATCACGCCTGCACGCCGCCTGAAATCCGAGCCGAGGAAACCGAACTCCTTTTCGGCCCAACCAAGCCCGAACCCCATGATTACCCTCCCTTTGGAGAATACGTCCAGGGCCGCGGCCTGTTTTGCCACAAGGATCGGATTCCTTTGGGGAAGGACGAGAATCGACGTTCCAAGCTTCACCTTTTCGGTCGCGGCAGCTACGAATGACAGAGTGACCAGGGGTTCAAGGACCTGGCCGTAGGGCTCCCTCAGCTCCGATGGCATGATGATATGGTCTGTCGCCCAGACGGATTCGAATCCCTCCTCCTCGCAGACCTCCGATAGCTTCACTAGATCTGGAGCGCCAATCTTGTCGCCGAAGTTGGGCAGGATGAAACCGAACTTCATTGCGCCGCCTCCGGCCCCTGTCGGATATCTCCCTTCCGCTTAATCGACGAACTTCACAGAAGGCGTCTTGAAACCGTTCAGCGCCGCCAGGTTGAGCAGAAGCGGGGTGAGCCTCTCTATTGACGAGGCCGATGACAGCGGGCCGGAGTAAAGCGGGCGGAGCCCGCCGACGCTCCTTACAATCTCTGCTGCCTCTGCGAAAGTCCCCTTATCATCTGCGGCGACCGGCACGTCCACGTTCAGCTTCTCCGGCTGTTTCAGGAACCGAGCCGGCAGAGTATGCAGCGCAGCCGCGACCCTGCTGCTTTTGAGCGCCGAGGCCACCTGCTGGGCCGCCGAGCCCTGCCCCTCGAGGTAGTAGAATGCCCCTCCCTCCCTCCTCATCGGGACCACGGGAGAGATCACGAGTTTGCCTGCAAGCTCGCGTTCGAACGACACGAGCGGCCCGACCGCCTCGTACGGTATCGTGAGGACAGCCGCCTCGCAGAGGCCGGCAACGGCATGCGATTCCCCGCCCTTGACCCCAGCCGCCTTCGCCGCCGCTTCCGCTTTCGCCTCGTCCCTGGACCCGATGTAAACCTCATGCTTCTTGGAGAGTTGCGCCGCGAGTCCTGTGCCGAGCTTCCCGGTTCCGCCGACTATCGCTATTTTCATTCTTCCAGCTTCATCTGCTTGTGCTTGTCCTCGAAACGTGTGTACTTCGCGTCCAGCACCTCCTTGATCTTCTCCGCCCTCTTCCAGCCGAGTCCCTGTGTCATCGACATCTCGCCCGCTGTTAGCCCCATGACATTGCGGGGAGTCCCGTACTTCAGGAGCAGCTTCTCGGCGAGCTTTCTCCCCACCCCGGGCAGAGAGGAGACGGTGTAGACCTGCTGCAGGGGGATGCTCTTCGCCCTAGGAGGCCTGTCCGCGGGCAGCGCCGCAAGCGGCTTCGCCCTGGCGTGGCCCAGCAGCTCGGCTATGGCTATGGCAGTCTCCCTCGGGTTTGCCGTGAAGAGCATCCTGAGACCGTAGGCCAAGGTGATGTTCGATATCGCCCCGTAGTACGATTTCAGGTTCTTCGCGACCTTCTCCACCTCCTTCGAGTCACCCTCGATGAGCAGGTAAGGCTTGGCGTAGGACGCAGCGAGCTTGGCAGCCTGATAGAACAGGCGCGAGTCATAGACCGAAGAAACCAGGTCACGAACGGACTTCCTCTCCACGGCTATCTCCGGGTTGAGCACGTAGTCGGCGACGGGCAGCTGGCTGAAGTACACACGCACGTTCAGCTTGGAGAGCTCGTCGGGGACGCCGCTCGCCCTCTCCCTCTCGTCTGCCACCACCCTCCCGGGCATCATTGGAGCCACGCCGGGAGTGCGAAGTATATAGCGTAAGCCGCGAGCGCGAAGAGAATCAGGCTCGCGATAGCCACGGCCCTGTCCGTCGGGCTCGACTTGTACTCGAGGAGCGACGTCGGCTTGGGGACTGCCCCGTACGCCCTCGACTCCATAGCCTCGGCAAGCTCGCCGCTCCTGACGACCGAGTTGACCACCAGGGGAATGAGAATCGGGACCATGTTCCTGACCCTCCGGAGGATGTTCCCCTTCTGCAACTCCAGGCCGCGCGACTTCTGCGCGTCCATGATCTGCAGCGTGTCCAGCATCATCACCGGAATGAACCTCACGGCTGTGACGAAAGCGAAGACCACGTCCCTGGGCAGGTGGAACGCCTTCATGACCTGCTCAAGCTCGTCCGGGGACGCCGTGATGAAGAAGAGGCTGGTGGACACGACTATGGCGATGAATCGGGACGCGTAGAGGGCAGAAGTGGCGAGATTCTTGGTGAATATGATGTTGATCACAAAGATGAACAGCGCGAAGCTCGCTGTGAGAAACATCGTCTTCGAAATCCGCCTCAGGATCCTAGCCACGGCCCCGATCGCGAGCATCACCGCGAGCACAAAGGCGAGCTCGAAGACCGACCTCACGAGCAGCGTTGTGACAAACAGGAGCAGCGAAATGAGGAGCTTGACGCGCGGGTCGAGCCTGTGGTAGGGGGAGTCGGTCCTCCTGAAGATGAAGCCGCCGCTCAGCCACATCATGTCACTTCAGCATCTCCTCGAGAGACCTCCTCGCGTCAAGGTGGTCGACGTAGGGCGAACTGGGCCTCCTCCTTAGCTGCTGATAGAAGCTCACTAGCTGGGGTTGGGTGACCCTGGCGCCCGCGAGCATCTCCTTGTTGGTCATTACCTCGCCGGCCGTCCCGTCCGCTATCACCCTACCCTTGGCCATCACCACGACTCTGGGCTGGATCGGCCAGAGGAACTCGATGTCGTGCGAGACCAGGACCACAGTCTTACCGGCGGGCTTGAGCATCCTGATGATCTCGACAAGCTTCTCCTTCTGTATAGAGTCCTGTCCCACGGTCGGCTCGTCCAACACCACGACCTGCGGGTCCCACGCGAGTATGCACGCGAGCGTCAGCCGCTTCTTTTCGCCGCCGCTCAGCACCAGGGGCGAGGACTTCCTGTACTCCTCCAGCCCGAAGAACCGCAGAGACCATTCTATCCTCTGTCTCACAACCTCGTCTCCGAAGCCGAAGTTCCTGAGGCCGAAGGCCACCTCCTCTTCCACGCTTTCCGAGAAGAGTTGGTGGTCCGGGTTCTGGAATGCGACGCCCACCTTCCTGGAAAGCTCAGCCGTTGTCCTCTGTCGTGTGTCCTCGCCGTCCACGAGAACGACGCCCGAGGTTGGCTTGAGCAGTCCAGTGACGTGTTTCACAAGTGTGGTCTTGCCCGCCCCGTTCTCCCCGACCACGGCCAGCGTCTCTCCTGGCGCGATACTGAGAGACACATGGTCCAGGGCGGTTACGCCTGTGGGATGCACGAATGTGACGTCCTTGAACTCGATCATGCGAGCCTCCGGTTCAATTCGTTCGCGAGCTCAACTGGGCCGAGGAGGTTTGAGGTCAACCGGTGTCCGTCCTTCCTGAGCGAGTTCTCCAGCCTGCTCAGCACGGGAACGGCGACGCCGTAGCCCTCCGCGTCCGCGTTCGCAAGCACTTCTCCTGGCTTACCGTCGAGGACCTTGCGCCCATCACTCATCACGACGAGCCTGCCTGCTATCCTGACAAGCAGGTCCAGCCTGTGCTCGACGACCACGAAGGCCGTCCCCGCCTCCCTCCTCAGTCTGTCCACAAGCGACACCAGCTCGGACGCGGTCATCGGGTCGAGCAGCGATGTCGGCTCATCCAATATCACGAGCCTCGGCTTCATGGCTATCACTCCCGCCAGCGCCACCCTCTGCTTCTGCCCGTCGGACAACTCATGGGGAGCCCTGTGAGCAAGATCGGTGATACCGAGCAGCCCCATCGCGTCGTCGACCCGGCTGCGGATTTCACTGCGCTCCATTCCCAGGTTCTCGAGGCCGAAGGCGACGTCCCGCTCGACTGAGAACATGAATATCTGGTTCTCCGGGTTCTGGAAGAGGAATCCGACCTTCTGGGCCAGGTCCTTCATGCTCGTGTCCCTGACCTTGGTGTCCGCCACGTTGACCTCCCCGCTGTACTGGCCCGCGTACATGTGCGGAATCAGCCCGTTCACCGCCCTAAGCAGGGTCGACTTGCCGCAGCCCGACGGGCCAGCCAGCACCACCACCTCGCCTTCGTCCACCTCGAGGTTGAAGTCCACGACCGCTGGGCGCGGCGCGTCAACGTACCTGAAGCTGAAACCTTCGACGTTGAGTATTCGGCTCATCACAATCCCTCGAGGTGCCAGGTGGGGTCTTGATTAGGCCGCCGCTAGACCGTACAACCTGAGCCTCGACGCGATTGCCCGCTCGACGCTATACGCCAGGGGTATTGTGTACAGGGCGACCGTGAAGTTGAACACGCCTATCAGCACCAAGAGAGCCGGCACCTGAGCCTCGGTGACTCCGAAACTGCCGAACCCCACAGGGTAGGGCAGCGGCAGGATCACGCCGTTGACCAGAGTCATCACCGCGGTTCTGGAAAGAACGCCAGCACCTGTAGCGGCCACCACAAGCCTCGCCTTGCTCCAAGCCCTTCCGCTGGAGACCCTCTGCACTGCCAAAAGGCCAAGGAACATCGAGACCTCGGCAATCAGGTTGTAGACCGGTCCTGTTGGAAGCGCCCCTGGCTTTGCGAGTTCGAGGGCCAGCGCGTTGAGTACCGCTACTGTCGACCCGCCCCAGAAGCCGAGGACGAGCAACGCAACGACCACGGGAATCTCCCAAACTTCGTAGAACAGGAAGTCTGCGTACGGAGCGGGCACGCTGACGACCAGGTTCAGCACCAGCGCTAGGGCTGTGAAGAGAGCAACAAGCGCTACCCTCCTGCTGTTGGAGGCCGGGGCCATCTCGCTTCGCCGCTGGGCGGTATGTTTTTAATGATTTTGTAATTACAACAAGATTTGTAATTGCCCAAGTCCCCGAGCTACCTGCCCACACTCCTCGAGCTCTACGTAGCGGGAGCATCCAGCGGTCCAGTCGTGGTCTCCACCGAGAAGCTCGGCTCATCCGTCGGCCTCAGCCAGCAGGCGGTCTCAAAGCACCTGATTCAGCTGGAGAGGGACGGGCTCATCGTCAGGAAGAGGTCGGGAAGACGCGCGGCCACCCTGCTCACCCAGAAGGGCAGCGACCGCGTTGTCTCGATGTACTCTCGCCTCAAGAGGAGCGTGGAGGGTCAGCGCGCCATGACCTTCCATGGCAGGCTCTTCACCGGACTGGGAGAGGGAGGCTACTACATTTCCGTGCAAGGCTACAGGAGGCAGTTCAGGAAGCTGTTCGGGTTCGACCCGTTCCCGGGCACACTGAACATTACCCTGGACCAGACCGAGGTCGAGATGAGGCGGCAGCTGAAGTTCCTTCCAGGGCTCGAGGTGGCGGGGTTCGAGGACAAGAAGCGGACCTACGGTCCGGTGAAGTGCTTCAGGGCGAAGGTGAACGGGAAAGAGAACGCCGGCGTCCTGCTCATCGAGCGGACGCACCACGGAGAGACGGTCATGGAACTCATAGCGCGCGTCAACCTTAGGCAGAAGCTGTCTCTGAAGGACGGGGACGAGGTTTCAGTGACCGTCTACCCGAGTGACTAGCTGCTCCTCCAGTTCCAGCCTTACGGTCTGTCCGTCCCTCAGCCGCAGGGCATCCCTTAACTTCACCGGCGCGATCACTTCAAGCACCGAGGAGTCGTACTCTGTTATCTCGGGTATGACTAACGAGACCCTGATCCCGCCCATCACGCCGTTGTAGCACTTCACTGCGCTGAAGGGCTGCCCGTCGAGCACGAAGCCATCGATGGTGTTGGGCCCGCGCTTTCCCATCCTGCTCCTTTCTTCCATCTCCTCAGTTCTCGAGATCCTCAGGTTGAGTGTCCCGGGAAAGGGTTCGTATCCCAGGGTGCGCAGGAACCTGCTCTTGAACTCCGGGTGCCCAACATAGTATGCGCCCTTGCCCAGCCCGGAGAAGACGCGGCCGTCGAAGACCATGGTCAAGACCGAGGGGCCCGAATTGGCCTCGATAAAAGAACGTGTTGCCAAGGAGAACGCTTCCCTTATCTATCATCGCAGGAACCTTTTCCGCAATGCTGGTCCAGCCCAAAGTGGAAATGCTGGTCCTTGTTGACGAGAAGGACAACGAGCTGGGCACGGACACGCGAGAGAACTGCCACCTGGGCAAGGGGCGGAGGCACAGGGCCTACGTCGTCTTCCTCTTCCATGGCAAGAAACTGCTCCTCCAGCGGCGGAGCAAGGCGAAGGTCCTCTGGCCGGAAGCCTGGGATGTTTCTTTCACGAGCCATGTATACCCGGGCGAAACGTACGAGCAGGCCGCGAAGCGCAAGGGCATTCAGGAGCTCGGCGCTACCTTCGGAAGGCTCAGGGACGCCTACTCGTTCGTCTACTTCGCGCCGCAGGGCAGGTATGCGGAGAACGAGTTCTGCAGGCTTTTCGTGGGCGAGTTCGACGGCATGGTGAGGCCCAACCCCGAGGAGATCATGGAAGTGAGATGGACCACAGTCGATGAGCTCGCACGTGATCTGGAGCGCAACGCTGACGCGTACACTCCGTGGCTGAAGCTCGCCTTCGAGGGTTTCCTGAAGGACCCGATGGCTGGCGCCTACGGGTCCTAGGGCTCACTTTACTTCCTGCGGCTCGACGCCGAGGAGCGTCGCTACCTTCCAAAGAGCCTGTTTCACAGCCTCGTCTTCGCCCGACTTGCACTCGAGCGAGGCGGCAGTCGAATGCCCCCCACCATGCCCCCCGAGAGCGAACCCGACCTTCTCGGCGACGTCCACGCCGAGCTTAACATTCGTGGCTTCGAAGAAACGCTGGGTGGCCCTGAGGCTTACCCTAGTCTCGCCGCCCGACTCGCCCCCAACGAGAGAGACGTCCGCCCCGAGGGAGATCAGAGACCTTGCGACGTGGGCCTGAAAGGAGCCGACCATGCTGGTAGCTGCCACCCAGTTCCCGAGCCTGTAGATCTGGACCCTCTGGGCGCCCTTCAGCTTGGCGAGAACCTCGCCGTAATCGGGCTCCGACCTGAGCGCCCTCCGCGCCTCGCCCATGTCTGCTCCGCCGTCCACCAGCTCTACCACGGCCCTGAGTGCCTTATCGCCCGCTATCGCAAGGTGTGAGGAGTCGAACATGATCCCCTCCAGGAGGGCCTGGGCGGTCCTTCTGTCGATTCGTACCTTCAGCCGCTTGAAGAGCCCGAAGACAACCTCGGCCGCCGAGGTGGCGTTCTCGTCCACAACCACGTGCCCGTAGAGGCTCCTGTCCCTCAACGGATGGTGGTCGACCAGCACCTTCTGCGCTGGGCTCGCCTCCATCCTGCTCCGCCAGTCCTTGAGCAGCTCAGAGTCGCCCACGTCGACAGCGACGTAGAGGCCGTACTCCGCTGCGCTCTGGTCCACCGTCCTGTGCTTGAAAGTCTGGCTCAGCTTCGTGGTGAGAGTGGTCATGCCCTCGGGAGTCACTATGTCGACCTTGCACCTGGGCGCGAGGGCTCGAAGCAGCTTCGAAAGCGCGAAGGCCGAGAGATATGCGTCTGCGTCCGCGTTCCTGTGGCAGACCACAGCTGCACGCTTGAGCTTCTTCGGGTCGACGAACGGGAACCTCCTCCCGGGCGCGGGCCTGGTCAAGGGAGCGCCGGCCCTATTGATCTTCCGCGGCCGCCTGGGGCGCCTTGCCCTTCACCGAGTCGTCAATCTTTGTCTGGAGGTCCTTCAGGCTCTCCTTGAACCTGCCCTCCTGCTTCGTGAGCACCATCTTCCTCGTGCTGGAGAGTTCCTTCTTCTCGTTCAGCTCCTTCACCATCTCGGTCTTCGAGACCTTGATCAGCAGGTTGCCGGCGAACTTGTAGATGCTCTCGGATTCCGACGCCTTGTTAAGTTCCTGCAGCGCCTTCTCTGCCTCGTTGAGCTCCATCTCGACCTGCTGCTTCTGAATCTGCACTGCCTGGAGGTTCTGCTGAGTCTGGTCGAACCTGGCCAGCATCTCTCTGAGATACGGCGGAAGCTCTCGCTGGCTCATTCTTGCTTCGACGCCTTCTCTTGATTCTTAAAGCCTTTCGGCGGCGCGAGGACGCTTCGCAGCCCCTCCAGCATCTCCCCAGCCTTCGCGGCCAATTCGTCGGGTCTCTCGCCGGTCAGCGTGAGCTCGCACGTCCCTTGCTTCAGCTTAGCCGAGGGGAACAGTCTCTTGATGCTCTGAGCTGTGGCTCTGTCCGTCTTTATCGAGACCCTGAGCTCGACGGACTCTACAGGGTTATCTGGACTTTGGCGGCGAGACTTCATACGCGCCACCGGCGACGGTGTATCCGCAGGAGTTGCACCTCCAGATGCCCGACGCAGATCGTCTCAGCTTCATGCTGGAACAAGATGGGCACTCCCTCGCAAGCTTGAGAGTCCTGTAAATCCGCGTATACCTCTTCCTGAGCGTACCCCCGTACTTTTGTCCGAGGCCCCTCAGGCTCTTGTTCGCCTTCGGCATTACTTCGTCGCCTCCTTGATCGCCTTCCTGATCTCCCTTCCAACCCTGATCGACGTGTCCGCTGCCTGGAGTACTTGCGCGGGTGTTATGGTGCTCGCTTCTCCCTTCTGGGAGGCGCAGACGCTCTCGTCGTCGTCGGTGGTTATCGTGATCCTCATGTCCATCGCGCCCTCCTCCTCGGAGTTCGGGTCCACAAGCAGGGCGTTGCCAATCCTCGCGAGCGTAACGGAGACAGGAATCTTGTCGACTGGGACAGGTACCCAATCGTCTGTCGCCTCAGCCTTCTCGTCCTTCACCTTGTACTTCTTCATCTTGGACGTCCTCAGCGCTGACACGACGGCGTAGCTTGTGGCGTCGAACAGGTTCCCGTCCACGTTCATTATGTTGACGTCGACGAAGACCGTGATGACAGTCTTGCCCGGCACCAGGCAGAGCTTCGTCATGTCCACCATCTCCGACTCCCTTACTCCCCTGTCGACCACCCTCGCCAGCTCGATTGCTTCCGGGCTTGGGGGTCCCGGCTCCGCATATGAAACTGAGAGCGGAAGTATCTCCGCGTTGACCACGATCACCCCCTTGTCCGGCGTGTCCGGGAACGGCGTCCCTGTTGCGATCTTGACTCCGGCTATCACCTCAGTGTTCCCCAACGTGACCAAGGCCGAGCCGTTCGCCTTCTGGATGATCCCGGTCTGTATCTTGATCGGCCTGTGCTCGTCCAGCGCCCTGCCGTCCAGCCTCTCGCCCTTTGCAAGGAGTTCGGCCATCTGCGCCTTCCGTATCGTCTCGACAACGTAGTTCTTCTTCATCGACATGCCCTACTCCTCCTCCCCGCCTGCCATTGTCGCCCCGTCGCCGAAGAACTTCTTGGTCAGCGCCTCGCGCTGCATCCCGTAGACCTCCCTCCCCTTTTCGATAGCCAGCTCGAAGGCCTTTTGGAACTTCTCCCTTGTGAAGATTCCGTCAACCTGGAGCAGGGTGACTTGGTTCAGGTTTGGCATGATTGCCACGGGCATGTCGCCCGACCCCTCCTTGTCCTCAGTGTCGTCAAGGTCCGCGACCACTTGGCCTTCCACGATCCCGCACGAACACCCAACCACGAGGTCCCGCATATTGATGCCCGCCTCTGCAAGGGCGAGGGAGGCCGCTGTTATCCCCGCGACCCTCGAGCCGCCGTCAGACTGCAAGACCTCAACCCAGACCTCGATGGCAGTCCTGGGGTAGTCTTCCACGATTATCGCTGGTTCGAGCGCCTCCTTGATCACCTTTGATATCTCGATTTCCCTCCTTGAAGGCGCCGGGTTCTTCCTCTCGTCCACGGAGAACGGCGCCATGTGGTAACGCGACCTGACAAGCGCCCTGTCAGGCAGGACTTGGTGCTTCGGGTGGACCTCCTTCGGCCCGTAGACCGCTGCCATGATCTTGTTCTTGCCCCACTCGATGTACGCCGACCCGTCTGCGTTCTTCAGAACGCCGACCTCGAGCTTGATCGGCCTCAACTGGTTCCAAGTCCTCCCGTCCAGCCTCTTGCCCTTCCCGTCGATGAGCTTCTTCTTAGGATCCAACCTGAGCCCCTCCCAGATACTCCTCCACCTTCTTTCCTAGGTCAGCCACGTGCGTCTCTTGGTCGATCATCTTGATGGCCGTCACCGCTTTCAGGACTCCCTCGGGTTGGCCCGTCACCACGACCACTCCGTTCTGGCCTACCTTGATGTCGCAATCCGTCTTCCCGCTAATCAGGTTGATCATGGCCCCTCTTTTGCCGATGAGTCTCGGCACCCTTGTCGGCGATACCTTGACAATCTCCCCTTTCAGAATCTTTCCGAAACCTGGGCCTCTAATGCTAATCTGTGGATCCCTTGACCTGTCGAACGACTCTATTCTGCAGCCTATGATGTCGCCCACACTGAACTTGCTCGAGAGGTCGTGGGTCGACGGGGAGAACTCCCTGCCAAAGACGAACGATGCGGGAAGGTAGCCGGAGAAGCACGAGTTGATGTCGATGACCCAGCCGAATCCGTTCATGTCGATCACTTTGCCAATGACCTCGTCCTCAGGCCTCGGCAGGTATGGCCCCGTAAGCGGGTTCAGCCTGAGTCCCTCCCTTCCCACCCCTGCGAATCCCAGCCTCAGAGCGATGTACTCGTCTCCCCTCTTCTCGATGTAGTCTCCGAAGCGGAAGTCACCTTTGGCTATCACGTCCCCTGGAATTACCGGCTTCCTTTCTGTCAATGACATCTTTTCACTTCACTACCGTTACCTGGGCCGCGCCCTTCGTCGTCGAGCCGAGGCGGTCCAGCAGGCCTGGCTGTCCCCCAGCGGGTATTTCTACTATTGCGGAGAGCGTGCCGTCGGCCCCCCAGTCCTCCTTCTTGATCTCCCCGAAGTTCTTCAGCACGCCTATCGTCTGACCAGAGTACTGCGGGCTCACCCTCACTTGGAGCCTCACCTTTTCCGACTTCAGGGGCAGGATGGTCCGAAGCCTTTCCAGTACCGTCTTAGTCTGCTCGTTGGCGTCCTGGAAGGGGTCCACCGTCACTCTTGCCTCCAGCATCGCCTGCTCTATCCGGATGGGCGGGTGCGGGAGGGATGTCTTGGGGTCCACGAAGTTCTTCGAGATTATCGCGACTATCGCCTTCCTCTTCTCCTCTGTCAGCCTCTTCCGCTGCTCCTGTGTCAAGTTGAGCTCCCCCCTCTTCAGAACCTCGAGGGCGGCCTTCGACTCGTCGTCAGTTTCGAAATACTTCTTCAGCTTCTCGCTGCCGACCCTCAGTCCCTTGGTCGAGTCCGAGAACACCTCGTCCATGACTATGACCGCGGACGGCTCCACGTCCTTCCCCTGCTTGAAGCTCAGCGCGGCGTCGGGGCTCACAATGATCTCGAAATGCTGCCCTTCGATAGTGAGGCGGACTGTCGTGTACTTCGAGGCTTCCTTCGTCCTGGCCTTGCTCTGGCCGGAACTGTGGGCGAATCCGCCGCTCATGCCTTCGCATCCTTCCTAGGAGGGCTTGGGGGGCTGTTTGTCCGACCTTGTCCTGGCACCGGATGCAAGCTTGGCGACGTCCTCCTCTGAGAGTCGCCGCATCTTCTTTGTGTCGGCGTCGACTACGGACACCTTGATGTGCGCCGTCCCGACCTTGTCCTCGCTCACGAGGTAGATGCATTCGATGGCCAGCGTGATTGCGTCCTCAAGAGAGGCCTCCATCTTGTAGTTCTTCTCGAGGTAGTCGTTCACTTGGTCGCTGCCCTGCCCTACGGCTATGGCGTGAAATCCCGCGTATGTCCCGGTGGGGTCTGTTAGGAAGACGACGGGTCCTCCGTTCTCGTCGACCCCCGCGATTATCAGGGATACGCCGAAGGGCCTGACTCCAGCGTACTGCGTGTACTGCTGGTTCATGTCAGCGATTCTCTTGGCGATAGACTCCACGTCCACGGGTTCGTCGTAGATCAGCCTGTTGCTCTGCGCCATCACCCTGGCGTTGTCGACCTGTATTCTGGCGTCCGCGATGTACCCAGCCCCGACAGCCCCTACGTGGTCGTCGATCTGGAACATCTTGTTCCCAGAGTCCGCGCTCTGGAGCTTCCTGCCCCTCTCCTCGACTGCGAGCACCACTCCCTTCTTGGTCCTGACGCCAACAGCCAGGTTCCCTCTCCTGACCGTCTCAAGGGCGTACTCGACCTGGTACAGCCTGCCGTCTGGCGAGAAGATTGTGATTGCCCTGTCGTATCCGGCCGAAGGTGCAAACATCTTGTTTTCTATGCTCCTTTTAGTCGGACGCCCAGTTGTGCGCTTTTAAACTATTTCCCGTTCGCGCGATACCGAGAAGATTCATATCGCGACGGAGGGCGTTTCTAGTAGTTGGTCAGGGTCTTGGCTGTCAACAACTATCCCTCAATCGAAAGGTTTGACCGCTTGAGGGATTCCCTCGCATCGAACGGAGCCGAAGTAACCTCGGCGGATTGGCGGGGGGCAAACGGATCGACGTTCAACAAGTTCGACGGCGTGGTGCTCAGCGGCTCCCCGGACATGCTGTCGGAGCATAACGTCCGAACCAAGTTCGCAAAGGAGCTTGAGGCGATCAGTGAGACCAAGGCTCCGCTGTTGGGCATCTGTTTCGGACTCCAGCTGATCGGCTGCGCATTTGGGTCGACCGTTGTCAAGAACGGGCCGATGATCAGGGAATACGTAGACACGGACGTGCTCCGCCCCGACGGACTGTTCGAGTGGCTTCCCCCAAAAATTAGGGTCTTCGAGTCTCACGAGGAAGCCGTGAGTCCGCTTCCCAGTGGGTTCATCCTTCTGGCTAGGAGCAAGACCAGCCCGATAGCCGCCATGAGGCACTCCACGCGTCCCATCCGCGGGCTCCAGTTCCACCCGGAAAGGAACGGGGCCGAGACGCCGCACGGCAACACGGTCGTCGCCAACTTCGTGAAGGGCCTCGGGTAGAACGGGTATGCCAATCCGCGAAGTGCATTTCTCCCGGGAGGTGGTGGATAGTCTGCTCTCCTACTCGAAGATGGCGTATCCGAACGAGGGCATACTCATGCTCAGGGGCAAGTCGAAGAAAGGTTTGGCGGAAATCACTGGCGTCGTAATCCCCCCGGCCGCGGTCCACGCGCGGGGCTTCTCCTCGTTCAACTGGTGGATGGTGCCAATAGACCTTTCATACCTCGGCGTCGCGCATTCTCACCCCTCGGGAAACGCGAACCCGTCGGAACAGGACCTTCTTCATTCTTCGGGCGGGGTGATGGTGATAATGGGCTACCCCTACGGAGACGAGTCCTGCCTGGGCGTCTTCGACAAGGACGGCAAAAGAATCCCGTTTGAAGTGAATGAAAGAGACGTCAAACGTTAAATAGTTTCAAGGCCAATCGCGACCTTCGATGTCAAGCGGAACCCAGTACACAAAGGGACAGACCTGGGGGGCTCTGAAGAAAGCATGGCGCGGCTACAAGGTGGCCAAGATTCAGAAGAACATGGAAGACATGAGAAAGTATGCTGAAAGGATACGGACTCTCCAGCAGGAGCTTGGTCTCGTCCAAGCGAAGTTTCCTGACCTGGACCTGAACTGACCCCGCACCCCGGTCCTGCTTTTTCAGAATTCTGACGCGTGCGCCGTAACTATCTGGTTCCGCAGGTCCTGGGCCTGCTGGAGTGTGAAGTCTGGCTCCGTGGAGACGAGGAAGAGCTTGTTCCCCATCAGGAAGGTCAGTATGTTCACTTTCTCTCTCTTGATGAACGTATACTGGGTCCTGCCGAAGTACTTGTCCCACGTCTTGTCCGTGCTCAGCTGGATCGTGATGTTGGCGATCAGCCTGAGGTCCTCGCTCTGGGGCTCGAGGGAGGGGATCCCCCTCCTCATCCCGCCGGCAATCGTCCTTCCAGTCTCGTCGAGGACGCAGGCATAGCGCACCCTCCTGTCAAACTTGAACATCTCACTGCAGATCTTGTCGTACTGGACCTGCATCATCGACTGTCAGTAATGCGACGCTTCGATATAAAAGCAATCTTACTAGGGCGGCTCTTGGAACCTTCTCTGGCCCCCAGAGTTGAGATATCATGATTCCATTGTCCAGCATCTTTGACTCCGCCTTAGAAACGCCAGTCTGAGGCCCTCCTTCTGTGACCTTGGCCATTGAGATAGGGTTAGTCCTGTTGGGCGCGGGGGTCGCCCTTGCCCTGGTGCTGTTGGCAGGGCCGAGGGGCTACCTCCGGCGTCGGCGCAACAAGGGTTCCGGCGTCACTTCAATGAAGGCTACTAGCGCTCCAGTGACGGGGCAGGCCAAAGCGGTCGCACCTGCCGCATCATGGCTTGCCCCGTCCCCGTCTCCCGCAGCATACGAAACGGTCCAGCCAAAGCCTGCGCCGGGTGTCGGTCAGTTCTCTTCTTCGGCGTGGACAGCTCTGGGCGCATCGACTGATGCACCGAGGCGGACCACGACCTACAGGCGTAGGACCATTCCGACGCGGAGCACGGCCACCAGGGACAAGACCGAGAACAAGTCAGTCTAGCCGAACGCGACCAAACTAGAGCTTATCCTTCCTCGGAAAGGCCATAAGACCGTCGCCTCGCACGACCAGGGGAATTGCCAGAGGAGCCGATGCTCGGCCTGCACGTTTCCATTGAGCAGTCGCTCGAATTGTCCTTCGACAGGGCCGAAGAGATTGGCTGCACAACGTTCCAGATTTTCACGCGGAACCCCAGGGTCTGGAAGTTCAAGCCACTGTCCGAGGGACTTGTGACCGCGTTCCGCGACCGGAGGAAGAAGTCGAGCATCAGGAAAGTCGTCGCCCACATGCCCTACCTTCCGAACCTTGCCTCCCCTGACAAGGCCACGATGAAGGTCAGCAGGCTCTCCATCGACGAGGAAGTGAAGAGGTGTGATGCTCTCGGGATAGACTACCTAGTTGCGCACCTCGGCAGCCACCTTGGGAAGGGGACGATGGCCGGGGTCAGGAACGTGGCAGGGGCGTGCAATGAGGCGCTGGCTGGGAGCAGCGGTGACACGATTCTCCTCCTTGAGAACATGGCGGGGCAGAAGAACAGCGTGGGCTCAAGGTTCGAGGAACTAGGGCGGATTCTGGACTTGGTCAACAAATCGGACAGGGTAGGTGTCTGCGTCGACACCTGCCATCTGTTCGCAGCCGGCTTCGACCTCTCGAGCCCCGAGGCTGTAGGGCCCACGATGGGACTCTTCGACGAGGAAGTCGGGTACGACAGGCTGAAAGTTGTCCACCTCAACGACTCGAAAGGTACCTTGGGGAGCAACCTCGACAGGCATGAGACCATCGGCAAGGGCAGGATAGGGGTGAAGGGGATGAAGGCCTTCCTACGGTACGAGGGAATCCTCGAGAGGCCGATTATCCTGGAGACTCCTTACAAGGACTTGAAGGGGATGAAGGAGAGTATCGCCACGGTCAAGAAGCTGATTCGATGACGCCTGTTCACGATAAATACTTGAGCGGTCGCGAAGGTTGTGGCGGGCCCGTAGCTTAGATCCAGCATGGGAGAGAAGTCAGGTAGAGCATCGGGCTTTTAACCCGAGGGTCAGCGCAAG
>JAJTZC010000009.1:17336-41194 GCA_032906705.1 Nitrososphaerales archaeon | reverse complement strand
GGGCCGCGGGTGGGATTTGAACCCACGATCTAAAGGTCCACAGCCTCCTATGTTACCAAGCTGTGCCGTGCTTTGTGATTGCACGACTACACCACCGCGGCCACGCGAGGATGGCCGGATGAGTTCGCGTTATAAAACTTCGACTCGATGGAAGGCGTTCCCGTCCGAGACGGGCGACGCTTGGATTCCTGTGTGAAACGGGATGGAGCCGCGCGAAAGGCCAAAAAACCCTCCGGGCCCTCCGGCCGGTGTTGCAGGAGCAGGCTAGCGGGAAGCGACCCCGACCAAGAATTGAGACGCTCGCTGACCTGATATTTGGCCTCTCGCTATCGATAGGATCCATCGCCCTGATAGCCAGCCCCGCGACTAGCCCTGACCAGATCAACGGTCACATAGTCGCATTCGCGTTCACCTTTCTGATTCTGATCACGTGCTGGATCATCTACACAACGTTCATGTCGGTGCTGCCCGTGGAGACTCCATCGTTCACTTTCATCAACGTCGTACTGCTCCTGCTCGTCGCTCTGGTCCCGTACTTGCTGAACGGCGTGGAGATAACAGACCCATCACTGACGGCGGGCCAGGCGTCTGCGATAAGAGACTACGCGTCTTCGCTGTTCGCGCTTGACCTCGCGTCGATACTGGCGGTCCTTGCTGTCTTCGCCCACGTAATAAGCATCGAAGAGAAGAAGCTGGTCGCCCCAGAGATCGTGGCCCTTTTCCGTGCGGGCAGAAACAGGATGGTCGTCATCTCCGTCATCATGGCGGCATCGATCGCACCGCAGTTCTGGCAGGTGAGTTTCTTCGGCGTTCCAGCCAGGCTCTACGTCTGGTACATACCGCTGATCTCTTACTGGGTCGGAAGGGCCGTAAACCCTGCAAGCCGGACCTACAAGGTGTAGCGGAACTGCTCACAGCTCGTGATTAGTTTGGCCCAGGAGTTCTTCGATGTCGTGGATGAGAATGACAACGTCATCGGCCACAGGCCCGGCAGCGAATGTCTCAAACTCGGAATCCTGCACAGAGCGATAGCTGTCTTTCTCTTTGACGGGCGGGACCTAGTCTACCTCCAGAGGCGCGCGGACCGGATGAAATGGTACCCGGGCCATTGGACCATTTCTGTCACTGGGCACGTCTCTTCAGGAGAAACCTACGAGCAGGCGGCCAAGCGTGAAGTCAGAGAGGAGCTCGGTCTGGACTGCGAACTCGCCCGAGTGATAAAAGTGAAGACGCCGGTGTGGCCCTACGGGAGCGAGACCGAACGCGAGTTCATTGCGATTTTTGAAGGCAAAGTCTCCAGCCCGAAGATCATACTGAGTGACGAGTCAAAGGGAGGTGAGTTCGTGCGCTTCGAAGAACTCGTGAAGATGACCAAGGAGGAGCCGGAGAAGCTCACTCCGGATACACTGCTGGCACTCCACGCATACTTGGAAACGAAGGCAGGCAAGGCCAGGAAAGAAATACCTTCCCCGGACTAGCCGCCGAAGGTCTCTGATGGTTCCGGGTAGATGACGGTGCTGACCAGGGTCCTGGCGCAGCTGACGCAGTAGACCACGGTCTCGGCGCACGTTTTGTGGTACCTGGAGCCGCATTGGCATTCGAGGTACGGGTCTGGTTCCTCGCTATCGAGGATTGATCTGATTTCTTTGCCGCAGTGCAAGCAGATTCTTGTATGCTTCACGATGTCCCGTAGTGTGAAGATTCCCACTATCTTCCCCTTGTCAGTGACGAGCATCCTCCTGATACCCAATCTGTTCATCAGGTCGATTGCCTCGCGGAGGGGTTTGGACTGCTCGATTGTCACTGGAGGGGAGGTCATCACGTCCTTCGCCTTCGTCGAACTGGGGTCGAGGGACTTGGCCACCACCTTCCTCAAGATGTCGCGTTCCGTCAGTATCCCCACTACTTCGCCGTCCTTGGATACGAGGATGCTTCCCCGTTTCTTCTCGACCATCAGTTTTGCCGCCTCGACGACGGACCTGTTCCCGTCGATTACGACAAGTTCACGTCGTGCGATGCTTCCGGCGGGAACGTCGAGGACCACAGGTTGACTGAGCGTTGTTTGGTTTATTTAAGCGCGGGAGCGATTCTCGCAATCTAGGTCTGATTGGGACGCGCGATCCTATAGAGAAACCAGACTCTCGACTGCGCCAACCCACGCATTGGCACAATTCTCAGGGAGATATCCGCCCCCACCGAGGGCGACAATCCTTCCAAAGCACGCTTCGTGTGAGATTCGGTGAAGAAGGCCCCCGACTGCCTGGTGGACCGCCGCTGTGTAGCTCAGACCTGCGATTGGGTCGCCTTTGAGCCCGTCTGCCCCGCACTGGAAGATTATGAACTCCGGTCTCGCCCTTCTGGCGAAATCTTCCAGACGCGGGAGCTGCCGCATGACGTCGGCGTCCTCTGAACCAGGCGCGAGAGGGACGTTGACTTTGGTGCCTCTGGCTCTTCCATATCCTTCTTCGTTCGCCGACCCTGTCCCGGGGTAGAGGTATCTTCCGTCTTCGTGGATATCGAAGATGAAGAGGTCGGGGTCGGATTCGTATGAGTAGTAGACTCCGTCGCCGTGGTGCACGTCGATGTCGACGTAAAGTATCCTGCGGACGTTGTGTTCCTTGCGGAGGAGTTCGACAGCTACCCCGATGTCGTTGAAGACGCAGAAGCCGGCCGAAGAGTCCCTACGAGCATGATGCAGCCCGCCGACAGGGTTGAAGGCGTGGTCGAGCTCTCTGTTCATCACTCTCTCGACTGCGGAGAGGGTCGACCCGACAGCGAACTGCGTCGCGCCGAATACCCCCTTGAAGGCAGGAGTGTCTCCCTGGTCCAGGGCGCCGTATCCAAGTTGCGATGCCTGCTCGACGAACTTGATGTGCTCCTCTGTGTGGAAGAGCCCGATCAGCTTCCTCTCAGCCTTTTGGGGTTGCAGGCGCTCAAAGTCGAGTTTCCTCTTTCGCAGTTCGTCCCAGAAGCTCTGAACCCTCGCGCTCGTGAAGGGGTGCGGCGGGGGGAAAGAGTAGAGAAGCAGCTCCTTCCCCTCGATGACTCCGGTCCTGCAGGCCAAGCAATTCTAGCCTGGCCCGCCTGCTATTTGGACTTCGAGAGCCCTCTCCTTGTCAGGAACGAGGGCCCTTTGCTCGCCTTTCCTTGAGTAGGCAGCCTTAGTCTGGCGTCGCGAGAATAACACGGCAATGAGGTTCGGCTCCCCCGGGGCGTTGTTCCTTGTGCCAAGGACAGACCATCTAGTCTGGTCGTGTGTGTCATTCACGGTCGGATGTTTTCAGAGTCGATGGACGCAACCTTCCACGAATCGGTTAACGTTGGCTGCGAGCGGGAAAGGCTAGAAAGATAGAGGTGGGCCGAGCCTGGGTTCGTCGTTCCCTCGCAGGTAATGCCACCGCGTGGACGAGGTCTACTTCTTCTTGGCCGTTGGCTTTAGGATGAACTTGAGGAAAGGCTCGCTGATGCTGAATAGGTCCCGCATGGAAATCATCCCTAGTGGTGTCGCGTCTTTCCCCACCACCGGGAGGTGACGAACCCCGCCCTTGATCATCCTGTCTAGGACGGTGGCCACGTTCTCGTTGGGGCTGGCGAGAAGCGAGGTCTGGGACATTATGCTTGAAACTGGGACGTTCTTCCCAGTCAGACCCTTCGTGACCGCGAAGAGCATGTCTCTCTCGGTCAGTATGCCGGCCATGTAGCCTCCTATGTTGACAACGATGACGCTCCCGATGTTCTTCTCCCAGAGTATCGAGGCCGCCTCGTCCAGACTCATCTCCTCTGGGACCGTTATCGCAGGAGTCACCATCAGGTCCCGGGTTCTTGTGACTGGCTGAACAGGTTTCGGACGGGGCAAGGATTGTCGTTCGCTGCCTCGGGCGCCCCTCTATTAATGGTTCAACGTGTTGAAGGACCATCTGAGTGGTCTTCGGATTTGTTGCCGCGTGGCGCGTAGGTTTCTAAGTCGGCGACAGTTCTTCTATCGAGTCTCCCTTCTTCGCTCTGCCTTCCTTTAGGACCCTTGCGTACCAGCCTCTCCTGTCAAGCATGACCTTGAGGAAGCCCGGCCCTTTCTCCACGCCGACGTATGGAAGCAGGTACAGGTTGGTGCACGGTTTGCACGCGCGGGAGATTTGCACTTCAGCAGTGCCGAGTCTGAAAGTTTTCCCCGGGGAGAACCGAGCGTACGGAATCCCCGCGGTCGTGAAGTTCTCGCCGATGTCTCCGGGCCTGAGAGGCCAGCCCTCGGCGTTGAGCTGCTCCAGGGTTTCGAGCGACATGAGAAGTACCGCAGAGTCTGGGTCGTCGTGCCTCGATTCGTGGCGGTAGATGTTGAAATCACCGAGAAGACCGGCCCTAGTTATCTGGGCAGACTCCACAGGCCACTTCGGAAGGCCGTGCTCGCCTGGAGTAGCTGGTTTGACGTTAATCTGGTGGATTCTGCCGCGCACATGACTGGGACGCCATAACTGGGCTAAATTGGTTTCCCAGATTCTGGCTTTCAGGCGGGCGGTCCTGGTCATCCAAACTTCGCGCTCAGGTCTGAAGCCGCCTTCATGACCTCTGCGCTAGTGAACCTGTGAGGGTTCAGCTCCAGACACAAGAAGATGCTTGAGCTACCTACCTCATCAAGGAGCCCGTTGATTCTGGCTGACCCCTGCCCTGGCGCGAGATGGTCGTCGCGCTCGCCTTTGTTGTCGCTCAGGTGAATCTCTGTGATTTCCCTCTGAAACCTTTGGTAGAGCTCCAGCGGGTCGATGGTGTTGACGTGCGCATGGCCGGTGTCCAAAGTCAGGCGGACCCCTTCGGCCTCGGCGAGAAGGACGTCGATGGACTCGAAGTTGCTCCCCAGGGGAAAATGGTACGGCGATTGGCTCTTCACCTGGTTCTCGATGTTTATCTCCAGGGCTCCGTCGCTCTGCTTCAGGAGTTCGTGAAGGGTGGAGACGACATTCTCGATTGACTTCGGCACGAGGGCCTCGCTGTTCACGCTCCCGGGGTGAATCGTTACTCTCTTGGCGCCAAGGTAGTTCCCGAACTTGACGAAGTCCTTTAACGTCTTACTCACAGCAGACTTCACGGGCTCAAATGGCGTCGCAGGGTTCAGGTCTGTGAACGGGGCATGCATCGTGACCGTCGGCTCGTACACCGAGAGGGCATCCCTCAGCCTCTTCTTGTCGACCCAGTCGTGATAGGCGTGCGGGACCTCGCCCCAGAGCTCGATGAATCCTAGCTTGGCGTCCCCGATGGTCTTGACAGCCGAATAGATGTCGGAGTTGAGTAGAGACCACGTGTTCAGGCCGAACTTCAATTCTCAGACACCGCCTGACTCTCTCCCCATGATGATTGCTTGGGCGGGACTAGTTTTCAGCGCTCTGCGCTGCCCTGAGCCTCTTCGCCAGCTCCTTGAGCATCCCCATCGCTACCTCTGGATGTTTCTTGACCAGGCCGGAGAAAATCCATGGCGTGAGCAGAAAGCACCTCGTCGGCTGAACAGCCACAACGTCGGCTGACCTCCTCTCCTCGTCGATCAGTGACATCTCGCCGAAGAATTGCCCTTTGGAGAGAGTTGCGAGCACCCTTCCGCCCTTGCGGACCTCGACATTCCCTTCCAAGATCATGTAGAAGCCAATCCCCATGTCGCCCTCGCTGACTACCTTGTCGCCTGCCTTGAATCTGCGTTCGCGCCCGCCCTCAACAAGCGCCTTGATCTGCTTCTTGTCGAGTTTCGAGAAGAACGGGACCGAGCTGATGGCTGAGGAAAGTTCGGCACCCCCGGGCATTAGGCGTCTTGACAGGCTGACGTGATTTAAACTCACCGTCATTTCGGGCTCGGAGAGTAACGATTCGAAGGCCCGAAGTTTGCGTTGCCAGATATGCTCGACAGGTTCGAGCCTTGAGGCAAGTTGACTCCGTCACGAGGATTCGATTTGGGCGACGAGGTGCTGTGTAGCGACGAGCGAAGGCTAAGAGCGATAATGTTGACCGAAGAAGGCCACATGCCATTTTATAAGAAGAGAGAGTGGTTTCGCAAGCCGGCATGAGGGAGTCAATCGGCCTTCCCCTGTTCGAGAGGATTCTGCCTAGCGGCTTCGATTACGGGGCCAACTACATCGTGGAATTCGAGCCGCAATCGTTATGGTTCGATACGTCGTTTGCGATGGTTGCGAGTGCACTGCGTAGCGGAATAAAGACGGATTACCATACGTTCACGCGGATGCCGTCAGATGTGAAAGCGGCACTGGAACGACTCGGGGTAGACGTCAGGAGATTCGAGACGGATGACAGCTTCAGGATCTGGGACAGCTACTCGGTGCAGACCCGAATCGGAGAAGCTTTGAAGGTCGGAAGCGCGTCGCCGCGCGAGAGGGTCGACATCAGGTCGATCAAGATCGAGGACTGGGATAAGGGCACCCTCGATGAACTCAGCACTGACGTCCCACAGACGGAGAAACGACGACTGCATATCGACGACAACACCTCTGTTCTATTGCAGTACAACGACCCGATGCGGGTGGCCGAACACTTCCGTACCCTCACGATTCCGTACGCAAGAAGATTGGAACTAGCGGCAATTCATTCATTGCTTGTAGGCGTCTACCCGGATGCGTTCTACAGGCAGTTCGAATCTTTCTGCGATGGGGTCATCGACTTCCGGAGCGTCGAGGAGGGTGGAGAAATGAGGCATTACATGAGAGCCAGGGTGATGAGGGGGAAAGATTTCGATTCGAGGTGGTGGAATCTCAAACTTCTCCCCAGCGGCGAAGTGACTGCAGAGCCGACCCGAACCCAGAGCATAGATACTGCGGGGCAGACTACTGCCATGGAGAGAGGCGCTGAGGGGAGACGTCTGGCTGCCATCATGTTTACGGACATGGTGGGCTACACCGCGATTGGCAAGGTTGACGAGGCTCGATCGTTGAGGCTTCTTGAGGAGCACAGGTCGCTCCTCCGCCCGCTCTTCGCGAAACACGCGGGTCGTGAGGTCAAGACGATGGGAGACGCCTTCCTCGTTGAGTTCGCAAGTGCTGTAGAGGCGGTCAACTGCGCGGTCGAGGTCCAGAGGGAGATGATCAGCTTCAATTCTGGTCGGGGGCCCACCGACAAGATCCTTGTCAGAATAGGAGTCCACGTTGGTGACATCGTGAACTCCGACGGGGATGTCCTGGGAGACGCGGTGAACGTCGCTGCGAGGGTCCAGCCTATAGCTGAACCAGGAGGCGTCTGTGTAACGCGCCAAGTGGTGGACCAGATCGGAGGGAAGGTCGATTACCGCGTCGAGAAAATCGGGATGCGCGAGCTTAAGAACATACCAGCTCCTGTAGAAATCTTCCGGATAGTGCTACCTTCGGAGATGTCCCAATTCAAAGAGACGCCTTCCCTCGACCCACACAGGGTGGCGATACTTCCGCTCACCAACATGAGCGCTGACCCGAACGACAGATACTTCGCTGACGGGATGACAGAGGAGCTGATCTCGACAGTCTCCAGGATCGGCGAGCTGAGCGTCATTTCCAGGACCTCGGTGATGAGATACAAGGAGACGACGCTTTCCATGGGACAGATCGGGATTGAACTCGGGGCCGGTACGATACTGGAGGGTAGCGTGAGGAAGGCAGGTAATAGGGTCAGGATCACCGCCCAGCTAATCGAGGCTGGGAGCGACAGGCATCTGTGGTCGCAAAGCTACGACAGAGACCTCATTGACGTCTTCGCGATACAGGGAGACATAGCCCAGCAGGTCGCCGAGGCTCTGAAGGTAAAACTCCTCGAAGGGGAAAAAGCTAGCCTGCAGAGGAAGGCTACCTCTAGCCCCGAGGCATACAGCTTGTACCTGAAGGGTCGTTTTTACTGGAGCGAAAGGACGGAAGACGGAACCAAAAAGGCCCTGAAGTACTTCGGCGAGGCTGTAAAGGTAGACCCGAACTTCGCCCTCGCCTATTCTGGCATAGCAGATTGTTACAGTATTCTATCTGACCGCAGGTGGATGCCCCCCAGCGAGGCCGCCCCGCTGGCGAAGAGCAACGCGATGCGGGCTCTTGAGCTGGACGACGGCCTTGCCGAGGCACATGCTTCGCTTGGTCTCGTCCTAGTGAACCATTTTTGGGATTTTGGAAACGGTGAGAGAGAGTTCAAGCGGTCGATTGAGCTGAACCCGAACTACGCGGCTGCTTACCATTGGTATTCAATAGCACTGAGCTTCATGAAGAGGTATGAGGATGGGCTTGGGATGGTCAGGAGGGCGAGCACACTCGACCCTTATTCGAGGGCGATAAGCACTGGAGTGGGCACAGGTCTGCTGGAGCTTGAGAGGTACGAGGAAGCGATAGAGCAACTCAAGAAGGTGGCCGCCCTCAACCCAGATTTCCAAGGCGTGCACCTCTGGTTGGCCAATGCGTATTGCTGTGTCGAGCAGTTCGACCGCGCTTTGGAATCGGCGAAGAAGGTACTGGAACTTGGCGGCGAATCGGCGAGCATGAAACTGCTCCTCGGGCGGGTCTACGTCAAAGCCGGCGACAGCGAATCGGCAGAGAAGATGCTCAACGAGGCGCGCACTGGGGATTCCCCGGCAAGCCCCGCTATGGTTGCAAGCGTTCTGCTTGCAATGGGTCGCACAGATGAAGGCTATGATTGGCTGGAGAAGGCGCTTGTTGAGCGCGACCCGGGTCTGTTGTATTTTCCAGCATTTCCTTGGAACAGGCCCTACTTGAACGACCCACGATGGGCGGAGATAGAGCGGAAGATGGGCATTCCGAGGAATACCGGAGAATCGCGATAGGTCGGATGCTCAGCTTAGTGGCTCCGTCTGCAGGTGACCGCGCCCTGGAATTTGGGCCGTTTTCAAGCGGTATCTGCTTCTGCGTGGATTCATAACTGTTTGCGAGCGTGATCCTCCGAAATTGCGAGAGGGACGGTTTTGCGGCGACTCAACCTTAAAGGGATTCGGCCAATGATGGGTTGAGGAGACTGCGGTTGAGCGGAACCGACGTTGGCGAAGAGCGGCGATTAGCGGCGATCATGTTCACGGACATGGTAGGGTACACGGCGATGGCACAGGCAAACGAAGCCCGAGCGCTGAAACTCCTAGACGAGCACCGTATTTTGCTCCGCCCCATCTTTGCCAAACATGCGGGTCGCGAGGTCAAAACGATTGGGGACGCATTCCTGGTTGAATTCTCGAGCGCCCTTCAGGCTGTCCGATGCGCGGTCGAAATGCAGAAGCTGGTTGGAGAGAGGAATGTGGGGGCCTCTGGCGACTCGAAGGTACACATGAGGGTCGGAATCCACGTCGGCGAGGTTGTGGTGAGCGAGAACGACGTCTACGGAGACGCGGTCAACGTGGCATCGAGGATCGATCAGCTCGCGGAGCCTGGCGGAGTCTGTCTCACTCAGCAGGTATACGACCATATCCGCAACAAGACCGACTTGAAGATTACAAGGCTGGGCCCGGTTGAGCTCAAGAACGTCAAGGCGCCGATAGGGATATACCGAATCGCAACTTCGGACCGGTCAGAGGTCGGTTCGACCACGGCCCAGATGGAGAGGAAAAGGGTGGCGGTCCTCCCGTTCTCCAACATCAGCGCCGAGCAGTCAGACGAGTACATCGCTGACGGTCTTACAGAGGAGCTGATATCGACCATGTCGAAGGTCCGCGAGCTGAACGTCATATCCCGTACGTCTGTAATGCAGTACAAGGGGAAGGCGAAGTCGATTCCCGAGATTGGAAGGGAGCTGAACGCAGGGACAATCCTGGAAGGGAGCGTGCGGAAGTCGGGAAACCGATTGCGCGTATCCATCCAGATGATTGACGCCTTGGAGGACAGGCACATCTGGGCAGAGAACTACGACAGGGAGCTTCAGGACATATTCGCCATGCAGAGCGACATAGCGGCAAGGGTAGCCGATGCCCTCAAGGTCGAACTTCTATCAAGCGACAAGAAGGTCCTCGAAGAGGCACCGACCAAGAGCGCCGAGGCTCACACCCTGTACCTGAAGGGCATTTACAACGAGAACAAGGGAGCGCCCCAGGACATCGAAAAGGCGATTGAATACTTCAAACTGGCTGTGGATGAAGACCCCGAATTTGCCCTCGCGTACACGGAAATCGCTGGTTGCTACATCGGGATTGCGGACGAGTCCATCAAGGGAAGTGAAGCCTTCCCAAAGGCCAGAGAATACTTGGCGAAGGCGCTCAAGCTCAACGACCAGCTCGCAGAAGCGCATCTCGACCTCGCGCTACTGGCTTTCCAATACGACTGGAATTGGGCCGAAGCGGAGAAGGAATTCAAGAAGGCAATTGAACTCAATCCTAACCTGGCCGAGGCTCATAACTGGTATGCCAGGTTCATCGGTGGCATGGGAAGGTTCGATGAGGCCATCGAGGAGATGAATCGCGCGCAGGAACTTGATCCTGTCTCCCCGTTCCACCTCCTTCGGTTTGGATTGGTCTACTGGATAGCTGGGAAGAATGACAAGGCAAGGGAGAAGTGGCGGAAGGTTCTCGAGATTCAGCCTGATTCGGCTAGAGCCCATGCCTCTCTTGGAATGATCAGCGCGCTGGAATCAAAGTTCGACGAAGCGGTCAGGGAGGCGGAGAGAGCTGTGGAGATTTCGGACGAGTCTTTCTTCAGGAGTTTTCTGGCGCAGGTTTACGCCCTTGCGGGAATGAGAGACAAAGCGCAGGACCTGCTGAAGGGCCTCGCTTCTGGTCGTTACAAGGGCTACCCGTCGCCTGTGGGAATCGGTGCAATCTACTACGCGTTGGGAGACAAGGATAGGGGCTTCGAATGGATGCGGAGAGGTCTTGACGAGCACGCCGCCTCAGTGCCCATGACCCATCGCTGGCCCAGCCTTAACCTGGCCAGGGAGGACCCGCGATATCTGAACCTGCTGAAGACGATTGGGCTCCAATAGGGATGCGCTCCCGAGCCTCCGCCTGATATGAATGCTAGGTCAGGTCCATCCTCTTCAGAAGATTCTTGAACCTCTTGTCTGAGCGAAGTCTGTCGAACCGTGGCTCTACGTTTATCCAGACGAGCCAGCTTGAGCGCTCATTGTACGCTCTCTCGAACCAGTCCAGCGCCTTGGCGCTGTCTTCAAGGGCGTTGTAGATTACCGCAATCCAGTAGGAGGGGATGTACCTGGTGATTGATTTCCGCTTCAGCTCGTTCAGCAGGGCAAGGGCCTCCTTCTTCTCTCCGGCGGCTGCAAGAGTCTGGGCCAGCATCGACAGGGCGATTGTGCTTCCGCCCGACAGCTTCACCGCCTCCCTGAGTTCGCCCACCGCTTCTATGAACATCCCCTTCTGGAGATAAGGTCTCCCGAACCATAGGCGCGCCTGCAGGAAGTTCGGGTCCAGCTCCACAGTCTTGCGATATTGCTCGATTGCCTTGTCGTAGTCCCTGGAGAGGTAGAGTACGTGTCCCACGCCCGTGTTGATCGCGAGGGAGAGAGGGTCGATCTCCTGCGCAGCCTTGATCTGGGCCAGGGCTTCGGCAAACCTCCCCATGGCCTTCAGGAAGTCGGCGTAGAAGTGGTGGGCAGGCCCGTAGCTCGGATTCAGGTCGATGGCCCTCCGGAAGTCTGCCTCCGCACCCTTCCAGTTCCATTCGTACTGGAATTTCACGAGACCACGGGAGGTGTACGCCTCGCCGAGACGCCCGTCAAGCATCACTGCTCGTTCGGCGGCTTTCTTGGCCCCGGGAAAGACCTGCTTCGGAGGCCTGAACTCGAGGAGCGCGAGCACGGAGTAGGTATCGGCTAGCCCCGCGTAAGCGGGAGCGTACCTGATATCTGAAGAGATTGCCTTCTTGAAGTATTGAACAGCTTTCATGAGGTCGGCCTCTGTGCGTTTGGTCCAGAAGTAGCGGCCGCGAAGGTAGAGAGTGTAAGCTTCCAGATTCTCTGTCGCCCTCCCCTCGATCCCGTCCTTAGCAGGCTGAAGGATCTCGACCCGCAGAGACTCGGCGATTCTCTGCGCGATGTCGCTCTGAATCAGGAAGACGTCCTCGAGCTTCCTGTCGTACTCCTGTGACCAGACGGGTTCCTCTCTGCTCGCGTCGATGAGCTTCACTGTGATTCGGATATCGTCGCCTGCTTTGCGCACCGACCCCTCGACGGCTGACCCGACGCCGAGTTCCCTGCAGATTTCACCAACTCCTTTGTTCGTTCCCTTGAACCTGAGCACCGAGGTCCTTGCAATTACTCTGAGTCCGGCTATCCTTGAGAGGGTCGAGATTATCTCGTCGGTCATGCCGTCCGCGAAGTACTCGTCCTTGGGGTCAGCGCTTATGTTGGCAAGAGGCAGAACCGCGACGCGGCGATCGGTCCCTTCTGCCGCCTGAGGAGGGGCGGGCCTCCCGGCGATTTCTATCTTGAAGATAGTGACAGGAGTTTTGATGTGCTTGAGTCTCTGCAATCCCATGCCCGTCATCGGCGCGGTGAGCTTGTTCTGTACCTGGTCGAACACCTGTTGGGAGATGCAGACACCGCCTGGTTCCGCGAGCGCCTGGATGCGCGACGCGATGTTCACCGCGTCGCCAAGGATGTCTTTGCCCCGCCTGATAACGTCACCGACATGGATTCCAATTCGGAGGGAGATTCCCTCATCCTCGGGTGCGGCTGAATCCCGTTTCGAGATTGTTGTCTGCAAGTCGAGGGCACACTTGGCCGCCTCTAGGGCACTGCCGAACTCGATGAGAAATCCGTCGCCGATTGTCTTGACCTCCCGGCCGCCGTACTTCGGAATGACACGGCGGATGGTCCTACGATGGCCTTCCAAGAGTTTCAGTGCCAGGGTTTCGCTTCTCTGGGAGATGGCCGAGTAGCCCACCATGTCTGTGAACATGATCGCAGCGAGCTCTCGCCTGTCGCCTCTTACGAGGACCACGTGGGATAGTTTGCATGGTTTAGATTATATGCTAATCGGGAAAACGCCGGCCCCGTTAGGTTGGCGGTTGGTAGCAACGGGGGCTCAGATTCCTCAATGAAAGAGCGGCTTGATGCTCGAGAAATACTTTGAGCCCGAATTGCCTCAAGGGCCTTCGACTCGGCCTCTTCATTCGAGTCCGTTCTTAACAATCTATTGAACTTAATACGTACGAGATTGAGATTAGTCACCGTTGGGGAAAGAAACGCCGGAACAGGCCAAGCTTGTCAGGATGCTTGCGAAGGTGCCCTTGTTCTCGGGGCTGAAGGAGAACGACCTGAAAGTAGTAGCAGGCGAAGGGCGCGAAGTGAATTTCCAAACGGGGCAGACAATCCTCAAACAGGGTGAACCTGGCCTCAGCTTCCTTTTGGTTCTGGAAGGCAAAGTGGAGGTGCGGAAAAGAGGCAAGGTCGTTGCGACAACAGAGGCCGGCGGTTTCTTCGGTGAGATGACAGTCATAGACGAGAAGCCCCGCACGGCGGAAGTGGTGGCTGTCGAACCTACGCGGTGCTTTGGAATCACCGCTTGGTCTTTCACCCCCATATTGAGAAGTAATCCCAGCATTGCGATTGGGATTATCAGGGAACTGGTCAGAAGGCTCAGGCAGCATGAGGAGGACTCTATTAGCTGAAACGCAACGCGTTCTCAGACCAGAGACGTTGAATCGCCTCGATCCGACGCAAGCTTAAATCCGACGCGACCCGCAAGCGCCAGAATAGTTGAAAGCCAGGCTTTCTCGGAGCGCGGTCGTAGGGCAGGCCGCGAAACGAGGAACACGAAGGCTCGCAGCTGTAATGTTCACCGATCTGGTAGGGTACACTTCCATTGCGCAACACAATGAGCCCCTGGCCTTGGAGTTGCTCGAGCAGCACAGGACCGTCGTGCGCTCCTGCCTGCGCAAACACGGTGGCAAGGAGATCAAGACAATTGGCGACGCCTTCTTGGTCGAATTCGCAAGCGCATTAGAAGCTGTCCAATGCGCACTCAGCATACAAGACTCGTTGCACGAATCCAGCACCGCCAGCCCGCCAGAGAAGAGTGTACAACTCCGAATCGGCGTCCACGTCGGTGACGTGATTCATTCGAAGGGAGACATCTACGGCGACGCGGTCAATATTGCCTCTCGCATAGAGCCCCTGGCCAGACCAGGCGAAATCTACATCACACAGCAGGTGTACGATCACGTAAGAAACAAGCTCGAGAATCCAATCGGATATCTAGGAAAACACAGGCTGAAGAACGTCGATTTGCCCGTCGACATCTACAAGGTTGTTCCTTCCTTTCCACAGACTGCACAGACTAGGCCCCCAACTTCGGCCGGGCACCGGGTGGCTGTCCTTCCCTTGGCCAGTGTAAGCCCCGACCCTGCGGACGAGTACTTCGCCGACGGCCTAACTGAGGAACTGATTTCTGTGGTGTCGAAGATCGGGGACGTCAGGGTAATATCACGTACCTCGGCAATGCGGTTCAAAGGAAGCACGAAGACGGTCGGCGAAATCGCGCAGGAGCTGAATGTCGGCGTTGTCTTGGAGGGGAGCGTCCGCAAGGCTGGTAACAAGCTCCGGATTAACGTCGAACTAATCGACGTCCAGAAGGATGAGCAGCTATGGTCCCAGAGCTACGACAGGGAGTTGAAGGACGTGTTCGACATCCAGAGCGACCTCGCGCACAGGGTGGTGGAAGCCCTGAAAGTCCATCTCCTCGCAAGGGAAAAGCAACAGATAGAGAAGAAGCCCACCGAGAGCGTCGAAGGGTACATCTTGTACCTCAAGGGTCTGCACTACAGGGCAAAAGGTACCCAAGAGAACGTCGAGAAAGCGATTCGTTTCTTCGAGGAAGCCACGGCGTCCGACCCCAGGTTCGCCATGGCCTACGCGGCGATGGCCGATTGCTATGCAGTCCTTGCCAGCGAGGGCCAGGCGCCTCCCAAAGAGAGCTTCGCGAAGGCAAAGGAGTTTGCCACCAAGGCCCTCGAACTCGACGACGGGCTGGCGGAAGCGCACGCAACGTTGGGCCTCGTCCTTGAAGACTACTACCTCGACTTTCAGGGTGCCGAAAGGGAGTTCAGAAGTGCGCTAGGGTTGAACCCCAGCTACGGAACGGTCTGCCGCTCCTACGGCGCGCACCTCGCTTGCATGGGGAGGCTGGACGAGGCGATTACTGAGATAAGGCGAGCCCAGGAACTCAATCCTCTGGCCCTGGACGTGAACGAATGCGCTGCCGTCATATTCAACTGCGCCAACCAGTACGACGAAGCGGTTGACGCATGCCAGAGGATGCTGGAGCTGGACCCAAATCACTTCCCTGCCCTCCAGTCCTTGGCCGAAGCTTACATGAACAAGTCAATGTTAAGCGAAGCCATCCGGGTTCTCCAAAAAGCGCTGGCCGTCTCGAACGGCGCACCTTCAGTCAACGGCAGGCTCGGGTATGCATACGCTCGGCTGGGGAAGAAGAAGGAGGCTGAGAAGATTCTGGAAGAGTTGGCGAACGATTCGAAGCGAAGATATGTGACCCCAGTAGCAATCGCGATGGTGCATTGCGGTCTCGGTAACAACGACCAGTCTTTAGAATGGCTCGAAAGAGCGTACGAGGAACGCCCGGACGCGCTCCTAACAATTAGGGTGCGACCTATGTGGGCTGGCCTACGGCCCGACCCGAGGTTTAGCGACCTTCTGCATAGGCTTGGCCTGGAAGGAGAATATTCGTTCCCCGGAACGAGAGGCACGTGAGATCCGCTACATGTGCTGTAGTATCCACAACAGCTAAGGCGGAAATTCGATTGAAGCGAACGATTGCGCCGTACGGCTCGTGGCGCTCGCCAATCACTCCCGAACTGCTCGCGGTCGGTACGAGCGTTCCGAGCGAGCTGACGGTCGATGGAGACGACCTCTACTGGCTGAGGCTTCTCCCCCATGAGGAAGGGAGGTACGCGCTCTACCGAAGGAACAAGGAAGGGGAGACGGCGGAGGTCCTCGGGAGCGAATTCAACGTCAGGACCAGAGTACACGAATACGGCGGCGGCTCCTACCTCGTCCACCGCGGCACGGTCTTCTTCTCCAATTTCAAAGATCAGCTCGTCTACCAACAGGACCCGGGCGGCTCCCCCGAACCAATTACTAAAGCCGGGCTGCGCTATGCAGACTGCGTTTTCGACGAACGACGGGGGCGCGTAATCGGCGTCGCTGAGGACCATACAGTCTCGGGCCGCCTGCCGAACAACAGCCTTGCGAGTGTAGAGCTGGACGGGTCGCCCGCCCAGGTCATGGCGTCAGGGAACGATTTCTATTCGAGCCCGAGGCTCGACCCCAGCGGGTCAACGCTCGCGTGGCTCACTTGGAACTTCCCGAACATGCCCTGGGACGGCACGGAGCTTTGGGTCGGAGAAATCGGCAACGACGGTTCGGTCAGCAAGAAGGAGTTTGTCGCCGGTGGAAGGACGGAGTCGATATTCCAGCCGACGTGGTCGCCGGACGGCACGCTCTACTTTGTCTCTGACAGGAGCGGCTGGTGGAACCTCTACCGATGGGTGGATGGCAAAATGCAGGCGGTCCGCCCGATGAACGTGGATTTCGGGAGGCCCCAGTGGGCCTTCAGGCTCTCCACGCACGCGTTTGTGTCTGAGACGACAATGATCTGCTCTTTCATGAAGAATGGAACCTGGCACCTCGCGGTGCTGAACAACATCAACGGTGCCCTGAAACCGATCAAGCTACCCTTCACTGAACTCGCCCATGTCAGGGTCCGCAATGGCCGGCCGGTCTTCCTCGCGGGCTCTCCAACCGAGCCCATGTCTGTCGTTGAGCTGAACCTAGCTAGGAACTCGTGGAAGGTGCTCTATCGGCCTGACGTGCCGAGGGTGAGAGCCGGGTTCGCTTCAGTCCCGCGCCACATTGAGTTCCCGACGACCGGAAGGAGGAAGGCGTACGCCTTCTTCTACGGTCCGACCAACAAGAACTACTCCGCCCCCAGAGGCGAGAGGCCACCGCTTCTGGTCATCAGCCATGGAGGGCCCACCTCGGCAACGGCGACTTCGGCCAGCCTTGCGATTCAAGCCTGGACAAGCAGGGGCTTCGCAGTTGTCGACGTGAACTACGGTGGCAGCTCCGGGTACGGCAGAGGGTACAGGAGGAGGCTCAACGGACAGTGGGGAGTCGTTGATGTGGACGACTGCGCGAATGCTGCAAAATACCTCGCGAGGACGGGCAAGGCCGACGGAAGGCGGCTCGTGATACGGGGCGGCAGCGCCGGCGGCTACACGACGCTTTGCGCCCTCACTTTCAGGAACGTGTTCAAGGCCGGGGCGAGCTACTTCGGGGTCAGCGACGCCGAGGGCTTGGCGAAGGACACCCACAAGTTCGAATCCAAGTACCTGGACAGCCTGATCGGCACATATCCCGAGGAGCGCGACCTCTACAGGGAACGCTCGCCGATCCATCACGTCGAGAGGCTGTCGTGCCCGGTGATTTTCTTCCAAGGATTGGAGGACGTTGTCGTGCCCCCGAGCCAGGCCGAGACCATGGTCGAGTCGTTGCGCGCACGCGGCATACCAGTGGCCTACATCCCCTTCGAGGGGGAACAGCACGGATTCAGGAGGGCTACCACGATAAGAAGGGCGTTCGAGGCAGAGCTGTTCTTCTACTCGAAGGTCTTCGGCTTCGCGCTAGCTGACCCAGTCGAGCCTGTAGAGATAGAAAATCTTCGGAGTTAGCGTCGGGACGTCAGCTGATGGTGAGCGACTCGGTGTCTCGCGGATAGTGAGTCATCACTTCCGTTGAATCTTCCCTCACGAGCACGGTGTCCGAGTGCCTGAACCCGCCGAGGCCCGGGATGTAGATGCCTGGTTCCACTGTGAAAACCATGCCCGGCTTCACTTCAGTCTCGTCCCCGACGTCGAGGAAAGGCGCCTCGTGTCCCTCGAGCCCGATGGCGTGTCCAGAGTGGTGCAGCAGGTATCGCGTTGCGCCTTCCTTCTTCGCGAACGCCAGCACGGCCCTGTCAACGTCAGAGCAGCGGCCTCTGGGTCGCAGGGCGGCGAGGGCGGCGTCCTGCATCTTCAGCATCTGCCTGTGATAACGTCCCGCTGCTGCACTAGGCTTCCCGACGAACAGGTTCCTTTCCACCTCGCTGTTATATCCAGCAATATCAGCAGACGCGCCCGAGCCAAGGACGTCCCCGCGCCTGATTTCCCTCTCGATGCTGATTGAATGCGGGTATACTGAGTGCGCGCCCACCTGGCCCCTGAAGCCCGCGTGGACCGGGACGAGGCCCCACCTGCTTCCCTTGAACCTCGGCCCGAGAGCCCGCTTTGCCCTCATGGATGCTTCGAGCGAGGCCCGCGCGGCGATGTCGAAGTCGTAGAGACCGGCCTTGGTGTACTTCTGCAACAGCCTGTGCCCCAGGTCGCCCCACCTGATGCTCTCCCTGATCAGGCGCTGCTCGTTCGGGCTCTTGACTTGACGCATCGGGTAGAGCGAGTCGCCCATCGTGACGAATCTGACGTTCGGGAGGAGGTCTGACCACTTGGGGCCCTTGTAGCCCCAGTAGCCGGGGAATGAGGTGGCGCCGTCGGTGCCGACCCTGTTCCCGGTCCTCAGGCCCTTCAGCCACTTTGCGAAAAGCTTCGCTGGGTGTGTCTCTCCGGGGTAATCAGGGTAGGCGCTGACAGAGTCCACGAGCGAAGTCTGAGTGTGCAAGTGGGCTTCCTCCATCACCGGCCCGAAGAAGGCGATCTTGTTTGCCGTCACGGCCATGGCGGCGGGCCGCTCGGTGACCAGGTAGAAGAAACCGGTGAAGTACGAGAACCAGTTGCCGTTGGTCAGGATGAGGCAGTCGACCCGCTGCTTCGCCATGAACAGGCGGAGCTTGGCCAGCCGCTCCTCGTATTCGCGCTTCGGAATCTCGAACAAGCGGCCGCCCGTGACTGGCTCCCCCGTTTAAGCGCTCGGGGCGATTCGGTCATCCTGGACCCGTTCTGGGTGCTGTGAACGGGTGTTGTGATTAGTCTGTTTCCGACTCGAACTTCTTGGCGACCCGCTCAGCCGCCCTCGTGGCTGCCTCGACAGCGTTCATGACGCTGGTCCGGAAGGAGCCCTTCTCCAGCTCGTAGATCCCGGCGATTGTGGTCCCAGCAGGTGTCGTCACCGCGTCTCGGAGCTCCGCAGGATGCATCTTCCTGTCCTTCAGGAGGTCCGCCGTGCCTGTGAGCGTCTTGGTTGCCAGTGTCATGGCTACGTCCCTGGGCATACCGACCATCAGACCACCGCTGACAAGGGCTTCAATGAGGGTAGCGATGTAGGCGGGCCCGCTCCCGCTCAGCGCCGTCACGGCGTTCATGAGCGACTCGGGCACCTCGATGCACTCGCCGAAGCAGCCGAGCACGAACCGCGTGTTCTCGAGGTCCTTCGGGCTGAGGCCTGGCCCGGGAGAGAATGCGGTTATCGCTTCGCCTATGGTCGCCGCTATGTTAGGCATCGACCTGACCAGCTTGGCCTTGGGCAGGGCGCCCTGGAGCTTCTTGATTGACACCGCGGCCATTATCGATATCACCAGCTTTCCCGTCGTGTACTTCCGGACTCCCTCGAGCAACGCCTTCGCGTCTCCAGCCTTCACAGCTACAATGATTATGTCGGCCTCCTTCGCAGCGCGAGCGTTGTCCGTGGTCACCTCCAGCCGGGAGGACTGGAGGTGTTTGACCGGGGCGAGGTTCCTCCTTGTCATTATGACCTTGGATACTTTCTCCGACTTCGCGACGCTCCTTGCTACCGCCTCGCCGATCTTCCCGCCACCCAGCACTGCGACTATCAATGGCCTGACGAAACGTGAAATGCGGCCTGTGCTAATAAAGTGTGGTTGGGCTGGCTGAGTATCCCCTGCCCGCCATGACGTGAACCGCAGCCCCGCGATTGGCGAAAATCACAAGGCGATAGTTCATATAATTTAATCCGCGCCCCGAGATTCGGCGTGTCGCGCGTCGGACGCTGGAAAAGGTCGGCTCTGCGGCCGGAGCGGGGGAAGAGCGCGCTCTTCGTCGTAGTGGCTCTCGTGACGTCTCTTCTCGTTCTCTACCAGACCATTCCTGCGCTGGCCGCTGCCCCGCCGGCTGCGATTCCAATCAAGCATCTCGTCTTCGTAATACAGGAGAACCATTCATTCGACAACTACTTCGGCACCTATCCAGGCGCGGACGGGATTCCGCCCGGGACTCGCATCCCTGTCGACCCCAACGCGACCTCGTCGATGGTGCAGGCTCCCTTCCACCTAGACGCGAACACCCCTATCCAGATCGTGGGGGACGAACTCCCCCCGGGCCTCGCGGTCCCGATGGAACTCAACGGGTCCGGCGTATCCCCGTTCCACATCCCAGCGCAGGTCCAGGTCCAAGTGAGCTCTGCCTGGGAGGCGGCCCGCCTTTCGTTTAATCATGGTAAGATGGACGGTTTCATCTATGCGCAGAACCAGTTCGTCCGCAACGGGACCCTTGCCATCGGTTATTACAACCGGAGCGACCTCCCTTACTACTATGACTACGCCGACAACTTCGTGCTGGACGACAACTTCTTCTCCTCGCTCGCCGGCCCGAGCCTGCCGAACCACCTGTACATCGCGTCCGGGAGCTCGGGGGGGATAATCGACGACGTGGGGCGGACACCGACCTCTGGTGGAGTCGGCGTGGGCTCGCTCCATCTGACATGGGCCACCCTCGCACAGGAACTCGCGGCCGCCAACGTTACCTGGGCATGGTATACCGGGCAGATTCCCGCTGTCTCGGGGACAGTCTGGAACGTGCTCCCCCTCTTCAGCTACTTCCAGCAGAACTTCCAGCTCCTTCAGGCACACGACCTCGACACCCAGGCTTTCGTTGACGCTGTGGCGGGCGGTTCTCTTCCGTCAGTCTCTTGGATAACGCCTGGAGGCTGGCACTCGCCCGGCAATCCCATTGCGTGCATCTCCCAAGAAGTGAGCGAGCATCCTCCTGGCCGCCTTGATTGCGGGATGGACTACGTCGCGGGACTGGTTAACACCGTGATGAAGAGCAGTTACTGGAACGACACTGCGATTGTCCTCACCTGGGACGACTACGGGGGATTCTACGACCACGTGGCGCCGCCCTCGGTTGACGCATACGGGGACGGCTTCAGGGTGCCTACGATTGTGATCTCTCCATGGGCGAAGCATGGATTCGTCGACCACACGCAGTATGAGTTCGGGTCGATGCTGAAGCTGGCAGAGACGATCTTCCGCGTTCCCTCCCTGACTGCGAGGGACGCACAGGCTAGCGACATGCTCAACTCCTTCGACTTCGGACAGAGACCACAGCCGCCGCTGGTCGAGCCAGCGAACTTCATCACGGGGACAGCCAACACGCCATCATCCAACGGTTATTCTCAGACCACGTCCGCGACCTCTTCGACGACCACCGCACCCGCTAGTCTCCCTCTCGGGCCGCTCGCTATCGGCGTGGCGGCAGTCGTCATCATAGTGGGTGTGCTGCTAGTAACTGTCGTTTACCGGCGGATGGCGCCGAGGTAGACGCCAGTGAGTACTCTAGTCGAGTTCGCCGCGCTCGCTCATTGACGCAACCAGACCAGGAATCGCTGCGAGATGGTCCACGACGAAGTCGGGCTTGGGCCCATCTGCGTCCTTCCCGCCTATCTGAACAACGGGCATGCCTGTTGCCCTGGCACCTGCTACATCATGCTCCATGGAATCGCCCACGAACAATGCGTCTCTCGGTTTCACCTTCATCGCGGACAGGCAGAGCCTGAAAATCGCTGGGTTGGGCTTCCTCACCTTCACGGACTCGGAGACTACTATGGGGTCGAACCAAGGCTTGATCCCGTATTGACGCAAGGACCTTATCAGCGACCTGCTGTCGTGGTGGTTGGAGACTATCCCCAACTTGAGCCCCATCGCATCGAGCTTGCCCAGACACGCCTTCGCGTCTCTCCTGAGCTTGAAGTTGTCATTCGCCACGCGCCAAAAAGAATCGTTCGCGCCAGACGCAAGAGCCAGCTTCCGCTTCTTCGTGGAATCTGGAAACAGTACTCCTACCATGTCGAGATACTTGAGCCGGTCGGGAATGTCCCTCTGGCTTGCTGCTTCGAGCTCGGCGTACCTCCCGAATACGCCGTCGTTAACTCCGAGGTATTTCTTGAATGACATCTCAAGGCCGTCCTGCTTCAGGTACCTGTAGGCTGCCAGCAGGGCGCGCGGCTTCATCTCCTGCCACGGTTTCGCCGAGGTGACAAGAGTCCCTCCGTAGTCGAAGAGCACGGCCTTGATCATGACTCGGACGGGCCTTCCAGACTCTATTAAGCGAGTCTTGCCGGCCGTTGTATTCTTAGGATGATTCCGCCTCGACTAATCGTTCGATTGCGACGTCGAGCAACCCTGAAATTTGTCCGTAAGAACTTCGGGGTTTTATACGCGGCCTGCGGTGGAGAAACGAATTGAGCGAACACGAACGGGTCAGCGCCAGCTCCCTTGGTAGGGCACTCTTTGAGATGGGCGCACTCCGGTTCGGGAGTTTCACTCTGCCGAACGGCAGGCGAAGCCCCTACGACGTTGACCTGAGGCTCGTCCCCAGCCATCCCGACATCTACACTACGGTGCTGGCCGCATATGTTGAGCTGGCCGAGAGTGTGGGAGCGGACAAATTCGACGCGATTGCGGGCGTGGCCACCGCCGGCGTGACGATCTCCTCGCCCCTTGCCGTCATGCTGAAGAAACCGATGATGTACGTAAGAAAGCGCGGAGAAGGCCGCGGTCACGGCAGGGTTGTAGAGGGAGCCTCGAAACGCGGCTCGAGGGTCCTGCTCATCGATGACCTGGTCTCGAGTGGCGCCAGCGTGGCGTACTCGGCAGGCGCGCTCCGGAAGGAAGGGTACAGAGTCTCTGACTCCGTGGTCTTGGTGGACAGGCTCGAGGGCGGGGAGGCGAAGCTCGCCTCGATTGGCGTCAAGCTGAACTCCTTCACCACCATAACCGACCTGCTCAAGGCTCTGCGGGAGCTCAAGCTCGTGAAGGGAAGCCAAGTGGATGCGGTTCTCTTGCGGTCAGGACAGAGTAGCGGGGCCCGCAAAGCGCATCGAAAGTAACGTGGGCACCGGGGCTTACTGTCCGCCGAGTTTCGCGGCCCAAGCCACGAGAGCCTCGACCACGGCCTTCAGAGTCTCCCTAGCCTTCTCGTCCTTCAGCCTGAGATTGGAATCGAAGGCATCCTGCGCCCGCGCGACCATCAACTGCGGCTCGTTAATCGGGTGCATGTTCAGGTCAACCATGATCTGCCTTAGGTGCAGTTGTGCTCGTGCACCCCCTCTGAGCGACGTCGATGCGCTAATGATCGCGGCGGGCTTCCCGTCCCAACAGTTGTCCTCCAGGGGCCTATTGCCCCACTCGATCGCGTTCTTCAGGACGGCGCTGATTGAGTAGTTGTGCTCTGGGGCGGCGAAAAGTATCGCGTCGGAATCCCTGACCTTCTGCTTGAATGCGCGCACCTCTGGCGGAGGATCCCGCTCCGAGTCCTTGCTGAAGAGAGGGAACTTCGAGACGTCAATCATTTCGAGCTCCGCGTCTGCGGGCAGCATCTCCTTGGCAGCATCCAGCAGGCCTTGGTTGAAGGAGCGTTTGCTGCCGCTGCCTGAAATCCCCAGGATAGCGATGGTTCTCGGCATTGAAAGGCGTCAATCCGGCACCGAATCCTCTGGCTTATGAATTCTGCGTGCAAACTTGAGGATTCTCAGGTGGCTCACGGACCCAACCGTGCATAGGCATGCGACGCGACCTCGGCGTTCGACCCAATAGTATCAGGGAACCATGCCGTCGTGGATGAAAAATTGTCGCTCGCCTTAAATACGCAGAGGCTTCGCTCTTTTCTATGGATTCAGTAGTTCATTTCGAGCTACCTGCAAAGAACCCAAAGAGGGCCTCC